>CAIJLW010000085.1 GCA_903821685.1 uncultured Sphingomonadales bacterium
GACTGCCCATTGAACCACTGCTCCGCCTATCATCAGGGCAAGTCCTACGCCGGCTATAGCCCCAATTGAGTAGACACCCATCGCGCGTGCGCGACGTGCGGGGGGGAAGCTATCAGCTATCATCGAGTAGGCGGCAGGTGAAAGGCCAGCCTCACCGATACCGACGCCGATCCGCGCCAAGAATAAAGTGAAAAAACTGTTGGCCATTCCGCACGCGGCAGTCATTGCACTCCAGACTGCAACGCCCAGCATGATAAGCTTTTGCCGTGACCACCGGTCGGCGGCCCAAGCAAGCGGTATTCCCATCACAGTGTAAAACAGCGTGAAGGCAAGGCCGCTGAGCAAACTGAATTCAGTGTCATTAATGCCCAGGTCTTGCTTTATGGGTTCAACCAGCAAAGTGATAATTTGGCGGTCAACAAAAGCCGTGGCGTAGCAAGCCATCAGGACGACAACACCAAACCAAGCGCGGCGAGGATTTGGCCAGCTGGCAGCCTCGGCCGAGTTGGAGCCGACCTTGACGGGAGTGTTGCTACTTGGCTGGTTCTCGGACGAGACAGTCATTTTACAACCCTTGCACAACTCATCCGATTTTAGGCTCTTTGGCCGCCAGAGCTCGCCGACGATCTTCATCAAGGCGGGCAATCAATAACGGGACCGTTGTTTGCGGCTGACGGGTATGAGCATAAGCGTGCGTGGTGCGTTGCTTGCGATCGAACCAGACACGGTCTGCAATTGCAGTGGGCCTCGATGCTGCCAACCATATGATTGTATCCGCCGCCTGCGCCGCATTGCGCAGTATCGGCTTCAAGATCTTCCGAAACGTTGGCAGCGATGACCGAACACCCGCCGTGTCTGCCCAGCCGGGATGTACCACATAGGATTGAATACCCCGCTGGCCATAAGTGTCGCGCCAGTAATCAGTCAGAGCAACTTGGGCGCGCTTGTGGGAAGCATAGGCGCCAAAGCCATTGTAGACTTTCTTATTTCCATCCAGCATTGGAAGGTTGAGCGGAACGTTAAACATTCCCCCGGAAGTCACATTAATGATAATTGCGCCCTTCGAAAGGCAGCCGATCTCAGCCAAGGTTTCCGTAAGGTGGAAATGACCCAGCAGGTTCGTGGTGTAGGTTGTTTCAAAGCCTTCGTGCGTCGATGAGTAATCGCGGTTCAGGATCCCGACGCAATTGACAAGGACGTCGATCTCAGTTGATTGGTTCCAGTGGCGCGCCATTTCGTCAATCGCAGCGACTGACGCTAGATCACACAGCACTGGATGGATTGTTCCTGCCAGCTCCACACTCTCTGAAACGAGTAATTCAAGTGCATCGAGGTTGCGACCAACCGCAAATACCTGTGCACCTCTTCCCGCAGCCATCAGCGCGACTGCCTTGCCGATACCGCCCGAGGCACCCGTAACAAGCCACCGCTGGCCGGCAAAGTTGCCTGATATCGGTCTAAAGGGAAGCAATCTCGCTACATAACCGATGCGCGTGAACGAGGGGGTGAAGCGCGCGTAGAATTTCAAGGTTTTTGAAAGTCCCTGCAGCATTTTTGGTATAGCCATCCGTAAAATCTCCCCCTGACTCGAAAAATGTATACTTGATTTCAAATTCTATCTTTGAGGGTCATGCCCGACGCACGGTTACTTGCATAACCAAACTATCTACGCAAGTAGTTACCGAATCGAGATGCCATCGTGTTAATGGTCGCCGAGAAGTGGCCCATTAGTGGCATAAGTTTTCGTTGAAATTTGGCTCATGTTTGAACCACACCCTGACTGACTGACTGACTGACTGACTGACTGACTGACTGACTGACTGACTGACTGACTGACTGGGTTGTGTTCCCCGTAAGCACCAACGGCACAGATTTGATGATGTGACTTAAGCACTGGTCAACTGAAGGCCCCTACAACACATGTTTTAAAAATATCCTGCGCCCAAAGCAGTCGCCAAGGCGTATATAGCTGATGCTGGGATATTTCGAGCCGTAGTAGACGGTCTAGGGCAAAAGACTTAAATAATTATATAATAATTTCAATAACATAGATGTTATCAGATACATTCTCCACGGCGCACCATTTTCCCTTTCTTTGTTAATGTGCGCGTGATGCGTGGGTAGATCCGTCTCTGAAACGGAGCATGATTTCGTTCAAGCCGAGCCGCAGAGGACGCAGAGGACGCAAAGCTTCGAATTCCGGCGGCAAGGTGCCTAACCCCCCTAAACGCCGTCGCACCGACATAAGCTGGGGCTACGGATGAGGTGTGGGGTGGTTGCAAATCCTCCACAGAACACGGAGGCGGACCATGCGAAGCATGGGGGAGGGGGACGCTCTGGTTATCCTGACCTTCTGGCGTGGCGATACCCTGAACGTGCCCCTCCACCGTCTGCGACGGTCCCGCTGTTGCTCCGCAACGCCTGCGGCTTCCCCCGTGCTGGTAACTAACTAATCTGCAGGCGGCTTGAGTTCCTGGATCTGCCGTTCAAGATTGGTCAGCAATGGTTCCACCATCGCCTCGTCCAGTCCATGGACGAGGCGATTAATCGCCATGCCTTCAATCGTTTGCTGCGACAACGCGAGCGCAAGATCGAAATTAGTGCGGTTTTTCTGCCATTCGGGGAATGCCTCAATGGACAGCGCATATCGCCGCTCGCGAAATTCGGCTTGTGCAGGTTCGAGTATCTGGGCCAGCCCCTGATCGGTCCGCGCGGCAATCGACAGTTCGTGGAATGCGGTAAAACTCGAGCTGGAAAGCTGGTCCCAATAGGTCCGAACGACTTCGTGGACACCCCGGCTGTCCATATCGCCGGTGCGCCGAATCGCCCGCAGACGCTTATCATTTAGCTCAGCGATCACGGCGCGCATCAACGCTTCGCCGTTTTCAAAATGATGCAGCATCGCACCACGAGACAGACCGGCCTCTGCAGCGACGCGTGAGGTGGTCGTTCTCGAATAGCCGAATTTCACGATGCAGCGAATGGCGCCTTCTATCAGGCGCTTCTTTGTCTGGGCGCTTTTGAGCCATTGCTGCGTTGGCGACGCGGGCGCAACACCTGCAGCGGGTAGTTCGCTTAACGTAGCTTGATGTAATTTACGCACGATTGCCATGTTTACTGCCCGTCAGACGGCTTCATGAAAGCTGAGTTCCATTTCCTCAGCAAGACACTCAAGAATTGGGGGGACCAACCGATCATGAAAATCGATGTGCATGTGGTGGTCAAAAGCAGCCTCTGATTTGAACGTCGCCACGCAAAAATAGGTGTTTGGCATATCGGTTGCCTTGAACAGTTCGTAGATTTCGCAATCCGGCTCGTGAAGATGAACAAGCGCGCGCAACTCTATCTGCAGCGCTTCCAGATCGGCTGCTTTTTCTGGCTTAGCAACGAGCTTGGCGATGAATGACTTTCTCATGGAATCAGGCCTCTTCTAGTTCAGTGATAAGGGTGTCTCGCAGGCGGAATTTTTGGATCTTCGACGTTGACATTGGCCATTCGCTGACGAACCGGACATGCCTTGGAAGCTTGAAGCTAGCGAGCTTTCCTTTGCAATGGGCGATGAGTTCTGCTTCGCTCGCACTCTTGCCGTCATTAAGTTCGACAAATGCAGCCGGCACTTCAACATAACGTGGATGCGGAATGCCTGTAACCTGCGCAAGCTTTACGGCTGGGTGCGTTTGCAGTGCCGCTTCAATCTCTGCTGCGGCCACATTCTCTCCGCCGACTTTCATCATGTCCTTGGTTCGGCCATGAAACATGATCTGGCCTTGCGCATCGAACGAACCAATGTCGCCCGTGTGGAACCAACCATCTGCGTCAATCACCTCAGCCGTTTTTTCCGGCGCATTATAGTATCCGGCCAACATATTTGGCCCGCGCGCGATGATCTCACCCTTTTCATCACAGCCGCAAATAGCGCCCGTTTCTATGTCAACGATCTGAACCTCCCATTCATCGAGAGGAACGCCAAGCCGCCAACCGCGGGCTTCCCAAGGGTCTGTCGTTCGGCTTGTGCAAATTGTACCAGAGCCTTCGGTCAGGCCATAGGTTCCAACCATGATCGTGTGCGGCATAGCTTTGACCATCGCATCTCTGATCCAGTCTGGCTGCACACCCAAATTAGCATTCATCAGCCGAACGCTGGACAAATCTGTTTCAGTAAATTTTGGATGTTCGATCAGATCCTGCATGATGGTTACAAAGCATGGATAAGCATGCGTAGCTTTTTCGGTTTCAAGCATTGAAAGCGCGACGCCAGCATCGAAGTTGGGGATTGTTAGATAGGTGCCGCCAATATCGAGAATTGAAACAAGCGGCAGAATTCCAGCGATGTGGAAAATGGGTAATGGCGACCAGAATCTGTCGCCTGGCTCCATTTCGTAGCGCCGACCCAGATTGCGGCTGTTCCCGATAATCCCGCGGTGGCGGATGAGGCAGCCTTTCGGATTGGCTGTTGTCCCGGATGTATAGAGGATCATGGCTATGCTTTGGGGGTCAACAGCGTCGATCCGAGCATCAATCTCGGTTGAGGTCTGAGCAGACAGGGGTAAGGTCGGCAGCGCAGTGCGCGCCGACACTAGTCCGGCAGGGCAGGGCTCGTCTAAGCAGATAATTGACCGGAGCTTTGGCGCTTCCGTAAGTGACAAGTTTTCTGGATCTACCGCTGCAGCAAGTGACGGGAGTGCTTCCATCAGCCGTTCGCTGAAATCGAGTGAATCAGCCACACGACCTGTGGTGATTAGGCCGACTAGGTCTGCATCTTTGACAAGAAATGCGAGCTCTCCGGGCTGGTATCGCGCATTTACAGGTACAGCGACAGCCCCGGCCATCGCAATGCCGAACAGCGCTTCCACAAATTCAGGGCGCGTCGTCAGCAAAAGACCCACATGATCGCCCGGTTGAACGTCGCGCGCGATGAGCGCAGCCGCCCAGAGGCGCGCCCGGTCATTCAAATCAGCATAGCTCGTGCGCTTGTCGGGAAAAATAAGAGCCATCTCTTGCGGGCGCAGAGAGGCTCCGTTCCGCAAAAGCGCACCCAAAGTGTAAATGCCTGTCATGGCGCGATGGGCAACAGATATTCACGGGTGTATGTGCCGTCTATACACTCGATCATCGTTGTTATGATGTCGGTGCTAGCGGGATTAGCCTGGTGGGCTTGATCAGCAGCTTCATCAACAAAGCTCTCAAAAACCGCGAATGCATGCGGCGCATCAAGGCGATAAAATTTATATGCCAGGGTTCCGATTTCGTCGGCAGCATTCCTTTCCATTTGTGGGATTAGGGTCAAGAATTCTGCTTCTCGGTCTGCCTTGACGTTAAAGCGTGATAGGAAGGTCCAGCTCATTTTTAAATCTCTCCATCAATATAGCGGTCAAGCTCTGCATGGAAGTGGCGTAGCCTTGCTTCCTGCTCGCTCCAAATCGGTCCGCGGAATCCGCGCGAACGTGATCCTTTTTGAACAATCGGTAGTAGTTCGGAATCCTGGTCCAAGACCTGTCCAAGATTGGGCGGCTCGCCAAGCGGGACGCGTTCGATCTCAGGGCGTGTCATCCCTGTTGTATCGGTCCCGTCCGCCAACCCCATCCAAGCAGGCGGGCCGTAGCCCGGCGCATCAACATGTCCGAAAAGAATGCAGGTGTCATAGGTGAACCGATTGGGATCATCTGGATGCGGCAGGAAGCGATGGATGAATACTGCTTCAGGGTGGCAACCGATCTGCACATTAGGAAAGATGCCATAAATGGTTGAATCGCTAAGTTGAGTATCGCTGAATTTGTCATAGTCGAGACCAAATCGCTTAGCCCGTTCGCGCTTTGAAACTTGGATTGCGGCACGGCTGTCTTGCGCTGTACCTTTAAAGGCGTCTGGATCAATACCGGCATCGCGCAGCATCATCTTAATGCCCTCATTCACGCTGAGTTGATCAGGAAATCGAGGTGAGGGCTGCCCAAATGGTACGAATTGACGGCTCATTCCGTTCGGATAGAGGTCGATCTGCGTGCGGTCATCCATAACACCTTGCGTTTCAGGATGAACCGCATGGAGATGGTAGATTTCATAAAAGGCATCGACGCCGCCTTTCCAGTTCGCTGCCCATTCCGTGTGCTTATGCTGAATGACGTTCATCGCGCCAATATCATAGGTCTCCAGTTGGTCTGCGACTGGGCCGAGCCATTCCCGTAGAGGCGGCATATCATTTGAAAGAGATATAAAGGCAAGGCCCGCCACCTCTTCGCATCTTACGGATGTGAGATTGCGATCGTGGCAAAGCGTTTCAGGATGAAAAGAGAATTCGTCCGTTACTTTTGTGTTCGTACCGTCAAGTGCGAATTGCCAGCTGTGGAAGGGGCATGTGAAGTTCCCAATAGAGCCAAAATCTGAGAGGATTAGTTGGCTCCCTCTATGGGGGCACACATTGTAATGTGCCTTTAGACTGCCATCTTCTTGTCGCACCACAATGAAACTCTCGTCCGCAATATCGAAACGAACAAAATCGCCATCGTCACGAAGGTCACTTGTGGGGCCAGCGAGCAGCCAGGTTTGGGTCCACATCCGGTTCCATTCAGCGTCTTTATAATCCGCGCCATGATAACGGTTCGGGTCAGGCCGACCAGTTCCGTTTTCTATTCTAGGCGCTCGATCATTGAACGGATGGTGCGCGCCCGTGTGAATATCCCAGAGACGAAAATCGAAACTCATTGACTATGCTCCTCTCGCTTATGGGGCCTACAGATACATGAATTCAAAAAAAAACAAACATGATTGATTGTTATTTCGATATGTGGCAAGCCTCCAACATTGAGCGGTACGAACACAAAAGATCGGCTGTTTGAAGACATTTGTTTGGGGAGGCTTTAATGCGCAGTAAAATTTTGACTATTGGTATTGGAACAGGCTTAGTTCTGGCGCTTGCAACACCTGCTTTTGCGCAGACCGCTGAGGCAACTTCAGACGATACTGGCCTGTCGGATATCATTGTGACGGCGACACGGCGCGACTCCAATCTCCAGACGACACCGATTGCAATCACTGCGGTTGACCAAACCCTCATCGAGCAGGCAAGTCCTGACAATATCGGTGATCTTGCTTCGTTCGTTCCCAATTTCTCGGCCGCAAAAATCACTGGTTTCAACGCGGCTTCCTTTGCCATGCGTGGTGTCGGTCAGAATAACATTATCGTTTATTTTGAGCCGTCCGTGCTGGTCACCGTTGACGACTTTGTGATGGCCAGTGTTCAAACCCAGTTGCTGGACACGTTTGACGTGCAGCAAGTTGAAGTTTTGCGCGGGCCGCAAGGTACATTGTTTGGCAAGAACGCAATCGGTGGCGCGGTGACTGTCAAGACAAAGCGGCCAGATCTTTCAAATTTTGGGGCTGAGTTTCGCATCGCGGCAGGCAGCTTTAAGTCTTACAGCGGAAACGCGTCACTCAATATTCCAATCATTCAGGACACACTCGCATTGCGTCTTGTTGGCGGATATGAATATTCGGACGGTTTCGTGCGCAACGGCGCTTGCTATGGCCCGGTTGGGACCTTTCTAACGACACCGCCAGCGTTGCCCGCAACCACGGCGAAATTCGTTGGCCGGTCAGGTTGCGGTGATGGTCGCAGGGTGGGCGGCACGGATGTTTACAATTTGCGTGCCAAATTGCTTTGGGAGCCATCAGATAATTTTGATGCGTTGCTGCAATATGAAATGATCCGAGATAGTTCGGAAACGCCCGCGACGGTTAACGAAACCCCTGTCAACGGAGGCGGTCGTTTCTTCTTGTTCGATGCCCTGAATGTTGGATCGCGCGGCAACAAAAGCAGCGACCCCCTTAACAACGGAGGCGTGTCTAACCGTCAGGATGGCCTGATGCGGATGCAGGATGGCCACGTCGTCAATGTCGATGGCGTTTACCTCAACATGAATGTTGATGTCGGCATGGGTACGTTCACGTCAATCACGGGCTGGCGCAGCCAGCGTTCGCGCCTGCCGAACACCTATACCGGTCAAGCTCCAGTGGCTGCAGACGGTTCGGTTCTGTCTCTGTTCGATGCCACCCGCGACGACGATCGCAAGACCTGGCAGCAAGAATTGCGCTTTGCCTCAGATCTGGGTGGTGCATTTGATTTTGTTGCAGGCGGTTTCTACCAAAGGGATGATGCTGACTTCTGCGTAAACCAGTTGCTCGGCTTCCTTGATCTTACGGGTGGCCCATTGCCCTTCGGTGCCTGGAACAATACGCCTTACTTGTTGTGCAATGCGCAAAAAGCAAAATCGACCGCGTTGTTTGCTGAGGGCACATTCAAGGTGAATGACAGACTGTCCCTTACGGCTGGCGGTCGCTACACTTGGGAACGCAAGACTTGGCAGGGTCGCCAGCAGGTATTCATCCCGCAATTGGGTGGGGCGTTTGATCCAAGCATCACAATCGCTCGGCCGCTTGATGCGAGTGTTTACAACTATAAAGCCGGCGTCGTCACTGTGCGGGCAAGTGATAATGAGCCTACCTATCGGTTCTCTGCTTCGTATAAGGCCACTGATGATACGTTCCTATATGCGACCTATTCTCATGGCTTCAAGGGCGGCGGCTTCAACGACCAAATCGGTGGTTTCGGACCGTTTGGAGCTGACTTGGCAGCGTTTTCGACGGCTGCAGCAGCAACCAAGCCTGAAAAGGCAGACAGCTATGAGGCTGGGTTAAAGACGCAGTTCCTTGACAACCGTGCGCGGCTTAACCTGACCGGTTTCTGGGTGGATTACAGCGATCTCCAAAAGCAGATTGTTGTGCCCATCACTGTCAATGGTCAGCCTAATCAGGTCACACGTTTCTTCAATGCAGCCAGCGCCCGGGTAAAGGGCCTTGAGGCAGAGGCGACACTTATCCCAACGGACGGTCTAACCCTTCGCGGCGTTCTTGGTTATCAGGATGCGAAGTACCGTAAATATGTAACGCCAATACCTGCAGGCTATGATCTGTCGAAAGCTCCGATGGATCGTGCACCTAAATGGCAATGGTCCGTCGACGGGACTTATTCAAAACCTGTCAGCAGCAATCTGAAATTGGCGGTAAATGCCAATTTGAGCTATGTGGGTCAAAACCTGTTTACACAGTCGATTGCCGATGCACGGGATAACACTTTCCTTCGCGCTCGGACGCTGTTGAATGGGTCGATCACCCTTGCCGATTTGGACGATAAATATTCGTTGCGTCTCGTAGGCAAGAACCTGACCGATAAGCGTTATGAAACGGCCAGCCAAGTTGTCGGTGGTTTGTGGACATTCACATTGTACGGCCCGCCGCGCTATTTTGGCATTGAAGCTGGCGCAAAGTTCTAAATAAAAGCGGGGGAAAAGGTTATGCGACGCAGTTGGATCGGACTGGTTTTAGCTGCGTCGCTCGCCTTTTCAGGATGTAGTCAACCATCTGCTGACAAGGTCGGCGGGGAACGAATGACTTCGACTGACGAAATGCAGTCGCGAGATGGCCCAACCATTGATGTTGAAAAACATCCCGGAAAGGGTCTGTTTCTAGAAAATTGCGCGGCCTGCCATAATGGCGGCGTGCCAAAAGCGCCCCAGCAGGTGTGGCTTGAAATGATGGCCCCGGACGCCATCTTGGCTTCCATGAATGGCGGGATAATGAGCCAGCAGGCCGCCAAACTTTCGCCTCTGCAACGCCTGCAGATTGCAGAATATCTGACCCGCACATCACTTGCAGATTACAAGGCTCCTGCGCCGCCTGCTTCATGCGACGCGCAGCATGCAAGGTTTGACACAGGATCACTTCCCGCCAAGACGGGTTGGGGGCATAATAACAATAGATTTGTGTCGGCCCAACAGGCGGGTTTGACCAAGGAGCAGGTCCCACAGCTAAAACTTAAATGGGCGTTCGCTTATCCGAAAGCGCTAAGGGCTAGGTCTCAACCTTCGATCGGCTGGGGCGCGGTGTTTGTAGGAAGCCAAGACGGCACAGTATACGCGTTTGACCTCGAAACGGGCTGTATGCGTTGGTCTTTCCGCGCATCGGCTGAAGTCCGCACTGCTGTCGTGTTAGATCCGGAGACAAAGCGGCTTTATTTCGGCGATGTGTTGGCCCGCATGTATGCTCTTGATGCGATGACGGGTAAGCTCGTTTGGAAGGCGAAAATAGATGACCATTCAAACGCAACGATCACAGGAACGCCTACTATTGGAGGGGGACAACTCTTCGTTCCTGTCTCGTCACTTGAAGTAACCGCTGCCGCCGATCCAAAATATGCTTGCTGCACTTTCAGGGGTTCGGTCGTAGCACTTAATGCCAAGTCGGGTTCCGTAAATTGGCGGCATTACAGTGTTACCGCTCCCGGCGTTCGCTATGGCAAGACCAAAGTTGGGACGGATATCATCGGACCGTCGGGTGCTCCAATTTGGAACAGCCCCACTTTTGATGCGACAACAAACCGGGTCTATTTCGGTTCTGGAGAGAATTACTCTTCACCAGCTGATGAGAATAGCGACGCTGTGTTTGCGGTAAATGCAAAAACGGGCAAGCGAATTTGGAAGTCGCAGCTGACCAAGGGCGATGCCTGGAATGTTGGTTGCATGATAGGCAATGACAATTGCCCTAAGGAAAACGGCCCTGATCTTGATGTGGCGGCTTCAGTTCTTCTTGTGCCCATTGGTGGCGGAAAAACCATGATCGTTGCAGGACAGAAATCCGCAGATGTATTCGGCCTTGACCCGGATACTGGGAAGCCTGTCTGGAAAACGACCCTTGGGCATGGGGGAACGCAGGGCGGTGTCCATTTTGGGATGGCAGCGCAAGGGCGCCTTGTTTATGTTCCAATCAACGACATGGAAGATACGAACGACGGCCGCGTCTATAATGCAAAGTTGCGCGGAGCTGGTCTTCACGCAATCGATGGTGCAACTGGCCGTGTGTTCTGGAAGTCATTAGCTGATAATGTTTGCGGCAAGAAAGCAAACTGTGATCCTGGCATTTCCTCGGCAGTTACGGCTCTAACAGGATTTGTTTTCGCGGGGCATCTTGACGGTCGCTTTAGGGCCTATGACAGCCGTACTGGCAAACCGATATGGACTGTGGACACAACATTGCCCGTAAAGACGATCTCAGGTTCGACAGCGAGAGGCGGAGGCATGAGTGGCCCGGGTGCGGCAGTGGCCAATGGCCATGTCGTCGTTAACTCAGGCTATGGTCTTTATAACCATATGCCCGGTAATCTGCTGATGATCTTCACACCTGGCGGAAAATAATCACAGCCGCGCCAGGCCATATTTGGGTCAAAGCTTTTCAATCCAGTCGCCAAGCATCTGTTCGACGCGCATGTGCGCCGGCACGCGCTCTGGCCCTATCCGGCGATCTGCTTCCTCGTGCCAATGATAGATTCGGCGTTCCTGATAGTTGAGGGGGATGCCTATGAACCCAGGACCTTCGACTGATTCTTGAATTTTACCCGCGAACCTCAGATCTTCGAGCAGGATCGTTTCAAAATTTTTGATCCGCGTGTCCCAAAGCGGGCTGAGATTTTCTGCTGGAAGCTTGGGGCCAAACCAATGGCATTCAATCCGCATCGTGTTCGCCGATTGCGGCCAGAAAACAAGCATGGGTATACCCGTTGCCGTTGGGGGCATCACGATGTTGGGAAAAATGTTGTAACTGACATTGTTTATGCGGGGTGTCTCGGTGACGCTTTGGATTTCGGGCATTCCCCGTGTGCCTGGATCGATCCAATCGGGCCGACGATTGGGCGTGACCATCCGTGAATGGCCATGCGGCCAAAGAGTAGCGGTCATACCGCGGTGATCGAGGAACCGATCGGCCGTGTCCTGATGGATCGATTTTAGATGATACACTTCCAAAAATACATCGAGCAGAACTTTCACGTTGCATGGTACGTCATAGCTGCGCGAATGGACGAGCATGAGATTGTCGAGATCGAATTGCCGAAGTTCGCTTTCCAAAGGTCCCAAGCTTTCGAGCAACCCTAGCGCATCAGGGTCCTCGTTGATAAAAATCCAGCCTCCAAGCGTTTCACAGCGGACGGGCAGCAGTGACCGACAGGCAAAGTCTAGATCGACGAAATCGCGCTTGTCGCGTACCGATTTCAACTGACCATCGAGCGTATAGCTCCAGCCGTGATAGCCGCACACAAAACCCCGGCTCTGACCGGCCTCTTCCGTGACAAGTGGGCCGCCGCGATGTCGGCAGGTGTTGTAGAAGGCGCGCAATTTACCTTGCAGATCACGCACGATCAGAATGGGCGTCCCGGTATTGCGCGTTAGGAACCAGCTGCCCGGTTCGGCGACTTGGCTATTGTGACCGGCATAAAGCCAGCTGCGCTTCCAAAGACCCTGTTTTTCCAGTTCAAGAAATTGCGGATCAATGTAGCGGGCCGCTGCTATGTCGGGTAGCCGCGGAAATCCCGCCGGGGGCTTAGTGCGCGCGGCTTCGAATGCGATGTTGTCTTTGATCCGCCGCGTCGTCTTCGCATCCATAGCCCATGACCTTTATAAAGTGCTGGATTCTCGTATAGAGCGCTAACCTGAAACGACAATCATGTTTGCTTTTTGAAGGTACTTCAGGCATCTTTAGAGGGCAAAGGGTACGGATTTGCCGAAGGGATTTTCATGAGTTTTCGACCGATAGGACACACCGTTGATCAAGGATGCTGAAACCGTGAAAATTGCCGTCGCGCCGCTGACCGATATTCCCGAAAATGGTACCCGTACGTTTGCCCTGCATGGAAAGTCTGTGCTTGTCGCCCGCACCCCTGCAGGCGTGTTCGCGATTGAGAACAGGTGTAGCCACGCCTTGCAGGCCCTCGAAGGCGGCAAATTGAAGGGGTTTCATATCTTCTGTCCGGCGCACGGTGTGCGCTTCGACATGCGGGATGGTTCTGCCATGGGGACATTAACCAAATTGCCGATAAATGTATGGGACGTCGAAATAATTGACGGTGTCATCCACATCGGCATCGACGTTGAATGAACAGGCTGCTTTACATCGGGGGCAGTCCACGCAAGGAACGATCGCGATCGGCCATAGTTGCCGATCGTTTGCTGACGCGCCTTAAAGAGCGATATCCAGCGTTAACAGTCGAGCGTCTTGACGTGTTCGACATAGATTTACCCGCGTTTGATCAAGATGCAGTTGCTGGTCGCTATCATTTGCTCGCCGGCAACGCGGTTGATCCCGAGCAGGCAGACGCATGGCTGGATCTGAAGAAATGGACTGATCAATTCCTGTCATTTGATAGCTATTTGATAGCCACGCCAATGTGGAATTTCGGCATCCCGTATCGGCTGAAACAATATATTGATATCTTGACCCAGCCGGGACTGACATTCTGCAACGATAGCGATGGCAATGTCGAGGGGTTGGCCCAGGGGAGGCGGGCGATAATCGTTGCTGCCAGCGCAATGCCCTTTGGCAGCCTGCCAGAAATTGATGGGCTCGATTTTCAACTCGCATATTTGAAGGCATGGCTTGCGTTCATCGGCGTGACTGACATCGGCGCAGTTCGCGTGGCTGGCACCTTCGGGCCTGACGATGTTGTTGCTGCAGCCATGGCACAGGCTTTTACCGACGCGGACCGACTTGCTGACACGATGTGACCGCGCGGCGAACCAGGTTGGACTATTAGGCCGGTATACAGGCCCCAAATCTAGGCCTAACTTGCGAGCTGACCTGTGACAGGCCGGAATTTGGGCATAGTGATTTCAGCCGACCATTGCTCGAAAATGACTTCGACGGCGAGGCCGCATTTGACGCTTTCGACGTCGCAGCCGATGACATTGCTCATCATGCGCGGTCCCTCCTCAAGCGTGATTAGGGCAATGACATAGGGGACATCGGCGGCATAAGCGTCTGATACGGCGCGCGTGACGACAGTATACGTTTCCACAGTGCCGCGCCCACTGGCTTCACGCCATTCAAGCTGTTCGGACATGCAGTTCGCGCAGATAACGCGCGGGTAGAATTGATGCGTGCCGCACGCCGTGCAGTATTGCAGCAATAGCTTATGATCGCGGCAGCCCTGCCAGAAAGGAGCGGATTCTGGTGTTGGGCGGGGAAGAAATTTGTCCATCTGGCCCGTCATCAGTGACGCTCCCTCGCAAGAATCACTGTGGTATGGCTGGACATGATGCCGCCCTGGCCATGCACAATTGCGACTTTGGCATCCTTGACCTGTCGCGCGCCCGCCGTGCCGCGAAGCTGAGTCACGGTTTCGGTGAGCGCAAACATTGATCCAGGGTTGCCTGGATGACAATGGGATAGAAGTCCGCCATGGGTGTTGACTGGTAGCATGCCACCAAGCTCGATATTACCATTTTCTACGAACGCTCCGCCTTCACCCTTTTGGCAAAAGCCTAGATCTTCAAGCTCCACCAGCACCGTGGGCGTGAAACAATCGTACAGTTGTGCGAAGTCCATGTCGCTCGGTCTAAGGCCCGCCATTGCATAAGCCCGCCGCCCCGATTCCACGGCGAAGGATGTAGTCAGGCTTTGTGCTTGGCTTATATGTTCATGGCCATGCCCTTCGCCCACACCCAGAATATACACGGGGTCGTGAGGGAAATCCGCGGCTCTATCAGCTGAGGTCATGATAATCGCTGATCCACCATCCGACACCAGAGAACAGTCAAGTAGGTGCAAGGGATCGGCAATCATTCGCGAATTCATGACGTCATCGATTGTGATAGGGGTGCGCATTTCGGCGGTCGGGTTGAGGCAGGCATGTTTGCGGCATGCAACGGCGATTGCGGCGAACTGCTCGGCGGTCGTGCCATATTTGTGCATATGGGCACGGGCAATGAGGGCGTAAAAAGCTGGGACCGTAGGGCCGAATGGAATTTCAAACTGAGAATGGCCAGCCGATGACTGCATTTTCATAGCCTGGTCTCGCGTCAGGCCGCTACGCAAACTGTCGGCCATCGTGATCAGGACGGTAGTGCACATGCCGCTGACGATCGCAGCAGCTGCATGATGCAGAATCGAAAAGGTAGTGCTGCCGCCAGCAACCACGCTCATGCAATAGCGCGGGAAAATTTGCATATACTCGGCCATTGCTTCGGCGTGATACATATACGGTTCGGCCATCGAATTGCAGGTGATTAGCCCATCAATCTGGCCCTTTGTGATATTGGCATCTGCCATAGCGCGCCGTGCCGCATCAATACACAAGCCGGTAGGGCTGAATTGGGGAAGCTTTCCCACCTGGGTATCCGCAGCCCCAACAATGGCGACCTTTCCCCGCAAGTTATCCATGGTTGTTCCGATCAGGCCTTGTCGAAGGCAACGACGGCAGTGCCCGGAACGATAACGTCGCCGGCTTCATTCTTGATGAAGACTTCAAGTCTTGCAGAACCCTTGTCATGATCCACCGAAAGCACACGCCCGCCTGAGGTGACTGTCTCGCCTATATATGCGGCTTTGCGGTTTGAATATTCAAGCTGTGTCATCTGGCCCGTACCATCCAGCCACTCTATGACACATTGGGTCAGCCAGTCGCCAAGCATTGGCCCCGACATCACAATGCCTGGATAGCCCTCGACTTCAGTGGCGTAAGGCATATCAAAATGGATGCGATGGGCATTCCAAAGAGCTGCGCTGTACATAAAATTCTGGACGTTATCTGGAGCGTAAGCGCGACCGGGTAAGGCGTCGCCTGGCTTGAGATTTGTTATTTCCGATGTGTTCATTATCGCAAGAGCCGTGTTGTTTTTTCAGTGAGGACAAGTTCGCCAGCGGCCGTTTCCACGCGCATAACAACTTCATAAAAAATGATTGGCCCCTGCGAGCCTGATTTTTCATAGATGTTGGTGAGGGTGCGGGTAGCAACCAGAACGTCCTCTGCCATGATAGGCCTAAAGTAATCGATACTGAGGCCGCCGGCCATTGCTTTTTCAAGCGGAAATTTGGGTAGCAATTCATCGATTGAAACGCCGTCGGGGGTCAGCTTATCAAGTTCAACCATGTCCCAGAACAGAGCGAGATGAAATAAGGGCGGGGCTTCATCGCCATCCAGATATTCTTTTTTCTTCCAGCCCGTCGCAATTGAATATTTACGTATTTCGCGCCGAGAGGCAATTTCGGTCCGAGGTGCGGACGTCCGGCCAATGCAAGCAAGCAGATCATCACTCAACAGCCCATCCGTGCTTCCGGCATTTTTTCTGTCTGGTTCAGACAAGGTTAACTGCTGTTGTGCTGTACTCATGTTACGTTACTTTTCAAAAATTTTCTGTCTGATTTCCATGGCTCGCTTATCTGAGATTCATGATTAAATCCACACTAGATATTAGCCTGATACAGGCTAAGTTTGGCGTTCGCGCGCCCTGCTATGTTCGCCTTTGGGTGACATCGGATACCTTGAAGCAGCTTTCTGAGTAATCTGGTCGGGGTAGCGCTGGCAAGCCAGCGCGCATCCCTGCTTCTAGGTCATTTAACAGCCGCAATCATGGCTTTGGTATTCATTGTTCCCAGCAACTCCGAATGACTAGCCGAGGATATGCGGCGTGCTTAGGCAACATCCATGGGCATAGCACTAGGTGGCGCCTGGGGCGGTATATGGCTAGCCGCTCTAGCGGCGGTCGTTAGCTGGCCTTTACGACGACTTCGCCGATCATCGGCTGATACTCGCTGAAGTTCGGCTTTGCAGACGTCGCGCCAATAGTGGCTCCGGCATCTGTGGTCAGCGTGTGACCAGTTGTGTAGCCCGATTCATCGCTTGCCAGCCACAGAGCAGCGTTTGCCACGTCTTCGGCTAGACCTGGTCGCCCGTGCAGCGGGGAAACTTCAGCCAATATTCGCTTGGCTTCTTCGATATTACCCGGATCGCCGGTCAGGACATTCGCAACCATTGGGGTCGCCATGCTTGCTGCGGCAATTGAATTCACGCGAATTCCAAAATGGCAAAGCTCAGCAGCGACGTTTTTGGTCATCCCAACGACAGCGTGCTTTCCTGCTGCATAAGCATGCGGCCCAAGTCCGCCCATTAAGCCCGCCGTACTTGCCATGCTGATTATGCTGCCGCGTTCCGCGGGCTTCATGACGCGTGCTGCGTGCTTCATGCCAAAAAACACGCCATTGATCAGCACAGCAAGCGAAGCCGCCCATTCATCGGCTGGGGTTGTATCAATCGGTCCCACTGCGCCGATAATGCCGGCATTATTGAACATAATATCCAGCTTACCGAACCGGCTGATGGCAAGATCCACAAGCGCCGCGACATGGTCTTCCTGCGTCACGTCGCAAACGGCAAAGGCAGCCTTGTCGCCAAACTGTGCTGCAAAAGCTTCGCCCGGGCCGCGTTGTATATCGCCGATGACGACTTTGCAGCCTTCTGCAATAAATCGGCTCGCCGTTGCAGCACCTATACCCATTGCTCCGCCGGTGATGACCGCTACTTTATTTTCCAGCCGCATTTACCAATATCCTTTTTGTCATCCCCAGCCTTTTCAAGACGTGTGAATGTAGTTTTGTTAATGTGTCTTTTTGAATGCCCGATGCGACGCCGCCTATGACAATTTCTTAAAGGTCAGTTGCGGAAAACCCTCGTCAGCTGATTGGTCCAAGGCATCATAATATGCATTGGCACCGCCGAAGTAAATCAGAACGCGCGCACCTTTATCGTCCCGATTGGCACCCATCATCCAAGAGTTAACCTTGTCTCCGTCTGCCATAAGCGTTTGCTCGTGAATATTACTGGTAGCAGCAGTCCATTCAGCTTCAGCTGCTTCTTGCGGCTCAAACACGTCTAACCCCTCGCGTTCCATCTTATCAATACAGCGCGAAATCCACATAGCGTTTTGCTCAATTGACGTCGGCAGGTTAGCAAATGGTGCCTGAGGACCTGTGACCACGAACATGTTCGGGAAACCGGTGACGCATACCCCCATGATACTGCTTGATTGGGCCTGCCACTTTTGGCGGAGCGTTTGCCCATTTACACCACGGATAGGAAACGCCTCCAACGCGCCTGTATAAGCCTTAAAGCCTGTCGCAAGCACGATGATGTCAAATTCAAATTCATTTTTGGTCGTGCGGACACCGGTCTCTGTAATCTCTACCAGAGGTTCCTGATTTTTGATGTCGACTAGGCGCACATTGTCTCTGCTGAATGCTTCTAGATATCCATGATCGAGCGGCGGGCGCTTTGCGAACAGAGGATAATCATCGAAATTTGGTACAAGCAATTTGGCTAGCGCTGGGTCTTTTATGCGCGCCTTCATCTTTTTGCCAATGAAGTCGCCTGCCATCCGGTTGGCTTCAGGGGTGGCGAGAAGATCGTCGAAGGTTTCAAAAACCCATCGAAAGCTGCCCGTCCAATTCTCTTCAAAAATACGCTCCCGTTCCTCGGCCGGCGTGTCGATTGCATTACGCCCCACAGGGCTGTCGAAGGCCATACCGAAAACATGGTTCCGGCACTTTGATATAATGGCATCGTAATTGCTTTTTATTTCCTTTTCCCACTCGGGTGTCATCGACTTTTGCATTGCGGGTAAAATATAATTTGGCGTGCGTTGGAAGACCGTGACGCTGCCCGCGGTTTCGGCGACAACCGGCAGCATTTGCACCGTTGTTGCACCCGCGCCAATAATCCCCACCTTTTTGCCCGCGTAATCTAAACCTTCGTTAGGCCAGCGGGACGAATGAAAGATCGGCCCCTTGAATTTATCCATACCGGCAATTTTTGGTATCATCGGCTCCGAGATCATCCCCATTCCGCTGATGAAATATTTGCATGTAAAGATACTGCCGTCGCCAGTTGTCACCTGCCAGTAACCGCGCTCCTCCATATACTGGGCGTCGACGATCTCCGTGTTAAGCTGAATATATGGCCACATGTCGCATTTGTCGGCGACGAACCGCATATAGCTCTGTGTCTCTTCCCGACCAGGATAACGCTTTGTCCAAGACCATTCTTGTAGAAGTTCTGGAGAGAAGGTCAGGCAGTAATAATAGCTTTCACTGTCGGTAGCTGCTCCCGGATAATGGTTCCAAGCCCAAGTGCCGCCAACATCCGAGGCTCGGTCGAACACGCGCACATTAAGATCCAATTTTCTTAGATAATGGATAAGTGCTAGTCCCGCAAAGCCAGCTCCTATGACAATCGCGTCATAGTCTAAGGTTGTCAGGTCTTCACGATTTTTGGTCGCTACGCTTGCATCGGCATTATCTATTGTCATCACACTCTCCAATAATTTACTGGTGCCTTTGTTGGCGCCGGTCATTGTCTCTCAATGTATTTAACTTGTAGTTATCCAATCAGGGTCGGTCATTCCTACCTCAGCAAGAATATCCTCCCGATCGGCATCGCGCTGCCACATTTTAGGCAGAACGACCTTTGTTTCGCCAAACCTAGGCGCTGGATGCGGTTGCATCCAGCCCCCCGATTCAACGTAGCTCCCCCTTGCGCGGTTGTGATTATGCTCTGGCGCCTCAGCCATCGTTACAACTTCGGTGTAACAACAGTCGCGATGTTGTAGTAAAGCCGTCCAGGCCTCGCGAGGAGCCGAAGAAAAAATCTCTCCTAACCGCACCTTCATTTTGGGCCAATTTTCCTGGTCAAGCTGCGCAGCGAACAGCGGGTCGTCGCCCAATTCCAGCGCTTCAATAAAGCGCGCATAAAACTGCGCTTCAATGGCCCCGATAGCGATCAGCTTTCCATCTGCGCAGGCATAGCTAGAATAAAATGGTGCGCCCCCGTCAAGTAGGTTCTGACTTGGCTCTTTTTCCCACATGGCATTGTGCTTTAGGGACCACATGCCAGCCATTAATGCCGCAGACCCTTCGGCCATGCTGCAATCAATTACACGCCCGTGGCCGCTCTGTCGTGCAGCCAATAGAGCCGATACAAACCCGAAGGCGAGCATCATGCCACCACCGCCATAGTCACCGATTAGGTTTAGCGGCGGCATTGGCGGCTTGCCATCTTGACCCAGCGCCGCGAGGCACCCGTTAATCGATATGTAATTGAGATCATGTCCAGCAGTATGGGAAAGGGGCCCTTCTTGTCCCCAACCAGTCATACGTCCATACACGAGAGCAGGGTTCCGCTGCATTAAAGTCTCAGGCCCCAATCCCAGACGTTCGGCTACCCCCGGCCTAAAACCCTCAATCAGACCGTCTGCTGTTTCGGCAAGTCGCGCTACGATTTCAATCGATTCAGGACGTTTTAAATCCAATGTGATCGAACGTCGTGACCGCAGCAGAACATCGCATTGCTGCTCCTCTACATTAGCCCCAGGCCGATCTATGCGAATTACCTCGGCACCATGATCTGCAAGCATCATGCCGCAAAACGGAGCAGGACCGATTCCAGCCAATTCTATTACCCGCACCCCATCAAGAACCGGCTGTTTCAAATGGCAGTCAATACTCTGGGCACCACTCATTTTACGTCCGTTCCTGCATCGCAGATATTAGGCGTTGTCCACGGACCGCGAGCAACCCCCGTTACCGCCACCGAACGGCGCGCCAAGAGCGTTAACATTAGCGAATCCAGGGCTTTTGCCAAGCCAACTCTCCCAGATTATCGGGTGCCGCCCACGACATTCCAACGTTTATTTGCTAGCGTCTAGCAAATGAAAAATCAAGCTTAAAAAATTGGTATTAAAGCATTGAAATATATATATTTTTTAGAAAAAATTTCGAAGAAATCTAATCAATTGTAAATGTCTTCAAGGTCAATCGGCGAAACGCTTCAAACTGCTTGGGCAGGTCGACATTGCTAGGGGCGACAAGCCACTGGTAGATAGTCCCAAAAATAAAACTGCAGAAACCAAATGCGTAGCATTCTGCGTCTACCGCAGTATCGATTTCGCCGCTTGCAATACCTTCTTCGACCCAGTGCGCGACGTCGCTGCGATAGATTTCATGATATGCTGCAAGATGATCGCGTACATCGTTGTGCGTGCTGATCGACTCAAACCAGAGGATATACATAGCCTGCATGTATTTGGAGTGGCTCGACAGAAAATCTTCGACCGCGCACAACGCTGCTAGGCAAGCCTGAACGCCGCCGCGTGTTCCAACCTTGTTAGCCAGCTCCTGGGTCCAGCTTGTATTGAAGTGCAGAACAAGTTGACCGAACAGCGCATCCTTCGATCCGAAACGGCTAGATGCCAGCCCTCGAGAATAGCCGGCGCGTTCTCCGACGGCCTTCAGCGTCGTTGCATGTGTACCTTGTTCGACTATCAATTGCATGGCTGCATCGAACATCCGGGCATCAGATAGGGCCGTTCGTTCCGCTTGCGTGCGTCGACTGACGCGTGGCCTGACGCGTGTCTTGGGCAAAGCAGTTTGAACGACCTCCGTTACCTCGCGAAGGGAAGCCTTGCCCTTCATCATGGGTAGCGCGCTCATCGAGTGTCCTCAATCTTCTCAAACATAGACTTGCCGGTCGCAAATGCCTCGCGCAGCGCCTGCTTGTCAATCTTGCCAACACTGGTCAGTGGTAGGCTATCAACATGTGCCCAATATTCAGGGATCCAGAAGCGTGCAACTCGATCCTGTAAGGCGCGTCGTAGGCCCACAAAATCGGGCCTTTCGCCATCTAGTGTCGTAACAATTGCCAATGGCCGCTCTTCCCAACGCCGGTCGGGTACTGCGATTACTGCGGCTAGGTTAATACCGGGAAGGCTCGAAATGTGATTTTCGAGTTCCGCCGAAGGTATCCACTCGCCGCCTGATTTTATCAAATCTTTTAACCGGTCTGTTACCTGCACATATCCGCGTTCATCAATCGTTCCAGCATCGCCAGTGTCCAGCCATCCGTCGTCGGTTAACACGCCACTCGAGCCAACGCCGTGATAGCCCCGCGCAATCCATGCACCGCGCAGTTGCAAGCGCCCGATGGTTTTGCCATCTTCGCTGAGACGCTTGCCATCGTCGTCGACCAAACGCACACGAACGCCTGCGACAGGACGTCCGCTTTTGGCTCGCAAGCGACGCGCCTCTTCGTCCGATGCGTCGGCAGCGGGGTGAGACAGAACGCAAAGTGGGCTAGTTTCCGTCATTCCCCAACCTTGGATAAGCGGCACGTTCCAGCTTCGCTCAACCTCGGCGATGAGGCCTTCGGAAACTGCCGAGCCTCCCACCACGATGACGCGAAAGCTTTGCATATCGACCGGGTCCTTGGCATCTATGCGGAGCAGGTCGTTTAAGATGGTTGGCACGGTGGCGGTAAAGGTAGGCGCTGTTCCGCGGATCATTCGGCGGATCGCTTCAGGCTGCAGATTAGGGCCCGGCAGGACGAAATCTGCACCCGCGAGCCAGCCTGAATAAGGCAACCCCCAAGCATTGGCATGGAACATAGGCGGCAGCAGTAAAATTTTATCGCTGTTACCTAACGCAAAGGCGTTTGTGGCCATCGATGCCAGGCTATGTAGGTATATCGTACGATGCGAATACACGACCCCCTTCGGATTGCCTGTTGTTCCGGATGTATAACAGGTAGCGGCGGCTGCGGTCTCTTCAATATCGGGAAATTCAACAATCGGCTCATGGTCAGCGATAAAGTCTTCATAAAGCGTCCATGGCTTTTCAAGTCCCGCGAGCCGGGTTGCATTGCCGGTAACGAGGATGTGTTTAAGCGCGTCGAGCGAATTGATTTGGGGTAGGAGGCCGGCAAGCAAATCGCCGTCGGCAATTAGAAAAGCATCACCGGCATCGGCCATGATGTAACGGACCTGATCAGGATGCAGCCGCAGGTTTAGCGTATGGAGCACAGCACCCATCGCCGGCACCGCAAGATACGCTTCGAAATGGGCGAAATCATTCCAGCTTAACGTTGCAACACGCGTATTTTTGTGCACGCCCGCCGACCGCAACGCCGTAGCAAGACGACGGGCGCGATTGGCTGTTTCGGCATAGCTTCGCCACGTCATCTGCTCGCCGTCGAATAGGCCTATGCGGCTTGAAGCATGAATGCGCTCGCCGTGGGCAAAAATTGCAGCGGTGCCGAGCGGCTCGTGCATCATGGTGGCGTCCATCAAGCGATACCTTTTATCTGTGCAATGCGTTGGGCTGCATCGAGTAATGCCGGCACATCCTGCTCAAGGCCACGTTCATAAGGTCCGTCTACTTGACCATTGCGAAACAAAACATAGGCGCCCTCGACGATGACGGCGAGACGCCATAGTGCAAAAGCTTGAAAGTACGAAAGATGTGCGATTGAGAGCCCTGTTGAGCTTGCCCAGCGCTGCGCCAATTCACCACCGCCAATCACACCCTTAACATTGGACACGCGCTGCACAAATGCGAAGCCGAGTGGAAGACTTTCATCGCGATTCCACATTGCCGTGACGAGCCCGACGTCGACCAGTGGATCGGCCAACGTTGCCATTTCCCAGTCGAGTATTGCCCTGACTTTTGGTTCGATCGGGTCCATCAACACATTGTCGAGGTGGTAGTCGCAGTGGACGATCCGCACCGCCTCGGGTTCTGGAACGTTTTCGGCGAGCCAAGTTCCGAGCACTTCGACCAGCGGTAGATCGCGGACTTTGCTGGCTAAGCGCACCGCACGCCACCGTTCGATCTGGCGAGCGACAAAATTCCGCGCCTTCTTTACATCGCCAAGCCCTTCAGGAACTGGCGTAATTGCGTGTACTTTGGCGAGGGCATCTATCAGTGCGATGCCGACAGCATCGATAGTTGCGATGCTGTTCGAATAAGCGGGGGGCAAAGTGTCGGTAATCGCTGTTCCCGGCACGAAGCGCGTGAGAGAAAATGGGGCGCCCAATATTTCCACATCGTCGCAATATAATATGGGTTCGGCAACCGGCGCATTGCCCGCGATGACCGAGATGAAGCGAAATTCGCGCGAAATACCGGCGCCGGCAAGATCAGATACCGTATTGGTAGGCGGGTGACGAAGCACCAATGGACCGCTCGCGGTATCGACAAGGCTGGTCACATTGGCGTTGCCGCCCGTCAACTTACGAACGATTCGTACTTCGGTAAATCCGGCATTCCCCTCCAGCCAGCGGCAAAACCGCTCGGCCGGATCGCTTACAGTCGGCACAGCAGTCCACCATCGTTGGAGATTGTTGAGCCAGTCATATAAGGCGATCCTGCCACCCACCAGACGACATTGGCCAGTTCGTCGGCAGTGCCTTCGCGGCCAAGTGGAATACTCTCCACGAGTTTTGCTTTGGCACGAGGCGATATGCCCGCCGTCATTTCCGTTGAAACCATGCCAGGGATTACGAGATTAACCCGGACGCCCCGACGCGCAAGTTCAACGGCCAACACCTGCGTAAGTCCGGCCAGTCCTGCTTTTGACGCACCATATGCAGCATCGCCGGCAAAGCCCCGAAGACCGACCACGGCTCCAATATTAACTATCGATCCTCCCTCACCCAAATATGGCAAGGCGGCCCGTACGCAGTTCAGAGGGCCGGAAAGGTTGGTATCGATAACGTCCTGCCAATCACCCTGAGAAAGAGAACCAATTAGCCCGCCACGATGCAGGCCCGCATTGTTGACGAGAACATCAATGCCACCCCAACGCTCGGCAACTTGCTCACAGGCGCGCGCTAAGGCTGACGGATCGGTTACATCGGCGATAAGGCCTATAGCATTATCACCAATTATCCGGGCTTCATTCAGAACGTTCTCCCCGCGAGCAAAAAGGGCAACGCTATCCCCATTGCGCGCGGCGAGCTTGGCGATCGCGAGGCCAAGGCCTCGCGATGCACCAGTTACTACCCATCTCCGTGTCTCACGCTTTGACTGCGTTGTCATTGCAGTCCTTCTCAGAACGACTGGGTCACAGCAATGCCCCATGTCCGACTTGGACGAGGTGCCGCATAGCTCCAGATGCCCTGAACGTCGTAGCCGATCGTCCAGCCCTTTTCATTGGCCAAATTCTTGCCGAACAAGCTAACCGTAGTTTTGTTTAGTCGCGCATTGATAGATGCATCCACTAGGAACTGGCCACCGTTACGCAGGTTTGGATTGTTAAGGAAGGTGATTTCATGACCGCCAATGTAGCGGATATCGCCTGTAATCCAGCCTGAAGCATTGTTCCCGATGTCAGCTTCATAAGTTCCTCCAGCACTCCATGTCCATTTTGGTGCGCGACGGATTTTTAGGAACGAGGCATCTACAGGTCTACCTGTGCTGTAGATGTCACCAAAAAAGTCCTTATATTTCGCGTCAAGATAGCCAAGATTTCCGTTGAAGGTGAAGCCATCAAAGAGCCTCGCTGTCAAATCAAGTTCGAACCCCTTGAACTCAGCGGATGATGCATTGATCGTACGGTTCTCGCGTCCCGTTGATGTACCAGGCGCTGGAACGTCCAGATCCTGCTGCATATCATCATATTTCATTATGAAAGCTGAGCCGTTCAGGCGAACCCGGTTGTCCGCAAATTCGGTTTTGAAACCGACTTCATAATTGTCGAGCGTTTCAGGATCATAGGGGATAGTTGCAGCACTAAGGGTCGCAGGACGCCCATTGAAGCCGCCTCCACGATAGCCGCGTGACCACAAACCATAGACCATAGAATCATCGGAAAGTTCGTAGCGGAGCGAAGCGCGCGGTGTGAACTTTTTCCAGCTTTCCTCGACGGGCTTAGCCATACTTATGGTTCCAGGAAGCGTTGCGACTGGGTTCGCTTCGATCAGAGTTCCATAGATTTTGACTGGCAAGTCATTGACAATGCTAGACTTCTTGTCCTTCGTGTACCTCGCGCCAACAGTTAGCGTAAGCTTTTCAGTTAGATCATAGTCGCCTTCGCCATAGATTGCCCATGACTTGTTAGTTTGAGTTACATCTTGCGCACTGGTAAGCAATGGCGGTCCTGCAAACCCGATGTAGTTCTTCAGATTGATCGTATATTGCGAATCCCACAGATAGGCGCCCAGAACAAACGTTGCCGGGCCTGTTCCGCCCTTAGTGAGGCGCAATTCGTTAGTGGTCTGGCGCCAACGCGCCGGCCGATCAGTGTGATACAGCGTAAATGGTGTGGTATCGAAATCCTGCGTGATGGTTTCGTCTGTTTTTAGCCAGCCGAGAATATAATCTAGCTGCATATCGGAACCGACATCGTAGGTCGCTTTGGCGACTGCCATGTCGAGCTTAAATGTCGCGTTTTTGTCGAGCCGTCCGTCAGAGACGCTCACATAGCGATCCCCAGATGTGGGTACGCCGGGCTTTGGTGAGCACTGAGCATATGCCGCGCAAAACAAGTCGGTCGGCTTATTAACCGCAAGCAATTGTGGCGGATCCTGCTTAGTTTTCTGATGATCGTAGCTGACTTGGATGTCGAGATTATCGGTCGGCTCGAACAAGAGTGCACCTGAAACGGCGTAGAACTCAGACCGCTGCCCCGGTTGTTTAAAGAATTTATTATACATATAGCCGTCGGACTTCTCATAGGCGCCGCTGACTTTGACCGCTACATTATCTGAGAGCCCAGTGCTGACAACGCCCTCGACCTTCGATGTGTCAAACCGACCATAAGTGGCGCGGGCCTTTCCGGTAAGGTCATAGGTTGGTCGCGAGCGGGCGAGGTTGATTACGCCGCCGGTGGCGTTGCGTCCGAACAACGTTCCTTGTGGCCCACGCAGCACTTCAACACGATCAATATCGATTGCCTTGAGCAAACTGCCCGAGCTCTGCCCGATGTAAATATCATCAAAAACAACGCCGACTGCTGGATCGACTGACTTTTCGACATCCCCGACGCCGATGCCGCGGATATATATAGCTGCAACGCCTCCCGGACCCTGCTGCGTGTCGTCGATAACAATATTGGGCGAAGCGCCGGCGAAGTCGCGAACGTCGGAGTCAAAGCGCCTTTCCAGTTCGTCAGCGGATAGCGCGCTGACCGATGCGGGAACATCCTGCATGTTTTCGTCGCGCTTACGGGCAGTCACAGTGATTTCTTCAAGCCCCTGCGATTCCGCCTGCGTCTCCGTGCTTGTCTCTTGCGCCCTGACTAATGTCGCGGGATATAAAATAATTGCAGCAGTTGTAAGCAGCTGCGTGATTTTTATACCATTTATCATGATCATTCCTCTCCAAAAACGGGCGCATGATTTGTTCGCCATCCCCCCTGCGGTAGGCGCAGTTTACGCTCCGATTTTCAGGATGCCTCACTTGCTTGTTATCGACAAGCAAATTTTGTTAAAGGCGCAAGTTATCTGAGGATAAATGATGCATCTATCTGTATTTAATATAAAAAATATCAAAACTTCTGGATACCACCATTCTTGCTTGTTCTTAACTAGTAACTATGCAAGAAAGATTCGACAATTTTATAAGTCGCGGGAAGGTGCAGTATGAGGGCCGGACTTTCGGGTAAAGCGGCGCCGATCTAGCATAACGCGAGCGGAATAAGGGAAATGCAGGCTATATAGATGTCTGGCGCAGAACTATGTAGCGAACGAGCCTGAAGTGCAGGGCAATGAGTATGGTTGGATCCAAAAAATAAGGATAATATTTACTGATGGCATGGGATTTTTCAAACGAGCCTGAATTTGAACTGCAACTGGAATGGATGCGCGGGTTTGTTGCCGAAGAGATAGAGCCACTCGATCTTGTGTTTCGCGATCCTGGGGCGCATGTCGACCCGCGGTCTCGAGCAGCGCGTATCATGGCGCCGCTTAAGGAAGAGGTCAAAAAGCGCGGCCTTTGGGCGTGCCATCTCGGCCCCGAACTCGGCGGAAAAGGCCTTGGCCAACTGAAGCTTGGGCTGATGAACGAAATCCTGGGCCGCAGTCGCTTTGCGCCTACCGTTTTTGGCACCCAAGCACCTGATACAGGTAATGCAGAGATACTTGCGCGTTTTGGTACGCCCGATCAGAAAGCTAAGTATCTCCAGCCACTTCTCGATGGTGAGATTGTTTCCTGCTATTCAATGACCGAACCACAGGCTGGGGCTGATCCCGGCGAATTCACGTGCAAGGCGCATCTAAATGCCGGCGAATGGGTAATTGAGGGCGAGAAATGGTACGCTAGCCACGCGTGCATTGCTGAGTTCCTTATTGTCATGGTTATCACCGACCCAACCGTTCCAGTGCATGAGGGATCGACGATGTTAATCGTTCCGCATGATACGCCGGGGCTAGAGATAATACGTAATACGGCAGTTGGTCCAAAGGATGAGATCGGCAGTGGGGTCCACGGCTATCTTCGTTTCACCAACTGCCGCGTGCCTGAGGCGAACCACCTTGGTCCAATCGGCGCTGGCTTTAAGGTCGCTCAGTCGCGCCTTGGAGGCGGCCGTATACATCACGCAATGCGGACTGTCGGCATGTTGAATAAAGCGATGGAATATATGACAGAACGCGTCGTTAGTCGCACTACCAAAGGCGAGCGTCTGGCCGACAAGCAGATGGTGCAAGAAAAAATCGCCGATAGCTACACACAGATTCTGCAATTTAGGTTGCATGTCCTGTATGCAGCATGGCTTCTCGACCGCGATCAGACTTATACCCGCCCAGTGAGACGCGAAATCAGCGCAATCAAAGCCGCCATGCCCGGCGTGCTTAAGGACGTCGTGTATCGCGCACTGCATCTGCACGGCTCACTCGGCATGTCGAACGAAACGCCGTTGATGGATATGTGGCAATATGTGCCAGAAATGGGGATTGTCGATGGACCTACCGAGGTGCACAAAATCGGTGTGGCGAAGGACATATTGAGAGATGTTCAGCCGTTCGCAGGGCCTTTCCCGAGCTATCATGTGCCAGCCCGTCTCGCCGCAGCGCGAGAAAAATTCGCCGCCTATCTTGACTGATGTGCGCTACCTCAAGGAATTGATATGAAAGAGACGTCTGATATCGAACAACGTTTAGACCGTGTTGAGAGCCGGTTTGCGATGCATGATTTGGTTAGCGACTATTGCCACGGCTTTGACAAGCGCGACTGGGAGCGCTTCCGTGCAATATGGTGGCCCGATGCCATATGGGACATTGGCCCCCCCTTTGGCACCTTTGAAGGCACTGACGGCATCGCGCATGTAACCAAAGATGTTTTGTGGGGGGCTTGGCTTGCATCCAGCCACTTCACCACCAACCTCGTCGTTTCTTTTGAAGGTGATGACCGCGCGACCGGCTTATGTGACGTGGACTGTATTGGCACAACGTCCGATGGTCAGGCGCAAACTGTCAGCGCGACTTATTTTGATACGTTCGAAAGGCGTGACGGCGTCTGGAAGATCGCGCACCGCAAGGTTAAGATGCACCACTTCAATCCGCTTCCCGGCGTCACCCTGTCGCCGCCTGCATAGGAGCTCTTATGGCTTATTTTGAAACTGATACTGGTGGCCGAGTTTACTTTGAGCACCATCGCGCGCCCGGATTGCCGGTCGTACTGATCCATGGTTGGGGCATGTCTGGAGATTATTGGGCTTCGGCTGTCGAGGGGCTCCTTGCCGCGGGCCATGGCGCCATTGTGATTGATCACCGTGGCTGCGGTCGTTCCGATCGGGATTTTGCCGACATGTCGATTGCTGCGATTGCCGGCGATGTTGCTGCGATCATCGATCGCTGCGATGTACCGCGTGTTGCGTTAAATGGGTGGTCCTTGGGCGCCGCCGTAGCAGTTGCGGCTGCTGCGTTGCTTGGCAATCGTGTCGCAGGACTTATTCTGACCTGCGGGGCATCGCCTCGTTATGTGCAAGGCGACGGATTTCCCCACGGCGGCATGCCTGAAGACGTACTCGCAATCGCTGGCGCAATTACCGCTGACCGCCCCGGCTTTTTCCGGGCGCTGGCTGAGGGTGCATCGGGTGAAGGTGCTAGCGAGGCAATGATCGGTTGGGTCGAGCGAGGGTTCTTGGCAACTGCGCCGCGCGCGAGCGAAACACTTGCCGGTCTTGCAACGCTTGATCAGCGCGAACTGCTGGCATCCTTTGCTTTCCCTGTTCTGTCGATTGGCGGAGCAAGAGATGCAATCGCCGACCCTGCGATTGCAGGCTTCGCTGCAAACTGTGCTGCGAATGGCACGCTTCTGACAATGGACACAGGACATTCCCCACAACTCGAGAACCCCGCTGCTTATAATGAGGCATTGCTCGCATTTTTAAGGAATTTAACCTGATGTCTACTGCACCGCTTGATGATTTAGCCACCTTGCTTGCTCCGCTAAATACACCCTTCGCGTGTAAATCGCTAAAGGCCCCTAATCGTTTCTGCATGGCCCCCATGTCACGCTATTTTGCTCCTGGGGGCGTACTGGGAGAAGATGGTGCAGAATATTACCGCCGTCGTGCCGCTGGCGGTGTCGGTACGATTATAACCGAGGGCACTGGAGTAGCGATTGACCATGCCGTTGCCGCGGACAACATCCCGCTATTTGACGGCGAGGAACCGCTCGCCGGATGGAAGGGCGCAATTGATGCCGTCCACGCCGAAGGCGGAATGTTCGTTCCGCAATTATGGCATGTCGGCGGCTGTATGGATTTCAACTTCCCTGATTCACCACACGCTCCGTTGGTTAGTCCGTCAGGCTTCGCCGGGCCTGACATCGAGGGTGGTCGCGCCATGACCCAACAGGATATTGATGATACTGTCGCCGCCTTTGCAAAATCTGCGCGCTTGGCAAAAGAGATTGGATGCGACGCAATAGAATTGCATGGGGCCCATGGGTATATTTTCGATCAATTCTTCTGGGATCGAACCAACCTAAGAAATGATCGCTATGGCGGGCCGGACATTGCGGACCGCGCCACATTTGCGGCCGAGGTTGTTGCCGCCTGCCGAGCAGCGGTAGGCGAAGATTTTGCCATCATCTTTCGTGTCTCGCAATGGAAGACCTATGACTATGATGTAAAACTAGCTGCCGATCCGGACGCGCTGCACCGCTGGCTCGACCCGTTGGCCCGCGCTGGGGTGGATATTTTCCATGCTTCGCAGCGCCGTTTTTGGGAACCAGAGTTCGAGGGGGACCACAAAAATCTTGGTGGTTGGATCAAGGAGATTACGGGTAAGCCAGTGATCACTGTAGGATCGATCGGTATGGATCGAGATTTGATGCAGGATTTTGTCGAAGGCGTGTCGTCTCCGATGTTGGGCCGTCTGGAGGATCTTGTAAAGATGTTCGAGCGCAACGAGTTTGACCTCGTAGCACTGGGCCGGGTTCTTCTTGCGGACCCTAACTGGCTGGAAAAGGTAGCGCAGGGACGTGTTAACGAGCTCACCCCCTATAATCGCGATACGGCGCTCAAGAACTACGAGCATTAACAATCCGATAGCCTAGTTCCACGTGGATGACGACGCGAAGGTGCCAGTTTTAAGTGTCGTCGGCGGGTATCCGCGCCTGAAAAGGTGCGCTTTTCCCTTATGTCGAAGCAGGTGTCGACCAAGAGCGGCAGCGAGATTGTGCATCAAGTTATGTGCATGATGATTGGCCTGACCCTGTTACGCCTGTAAATTCTGGTTGTGGAGTTGATTTTATGATTACGGGCACAGATGCAAACATGGGCACAACGCCTGTTAGGTTAGAACATCTGTTCGACGAGCAGGCACTGGTCGCCTGGATGGTTGGAAATGTTGAAGGCTTTGCTGGGCCTCTCACAGTTGAACAATTTAAAGGCGGCCAGTCTAATCCGACTTATAAGCTTATCACGAATACAAAGTCGTACGTATTACGCCGCAAGCCACCGGGTGATTTGTTAAAGGGTGCACATGCGGTTGATCGAGAAGCGCGAATTTTATCAGCGCTTGGAACTACCAGTTTTCCTGTGGCTAAGGTTTACGGTCTTTGTGAAGATGATAGCATTATCGGCACTTCGTTTTTTATCATGGAGATGGTTGAAGGGCGTATTTTTTGGGATGCCACATTTCCTGATGTCGAAACAGGCGGCCGCGCAGCCTATTTTGATGCTATGAATGCTACAATTGCGTCCCTTCATAGAATTGATCCCGCTTCGGTTGGCCTTTCTGACTTCGGCAGGCCCGGCAATTATTTCGAGCGACAGATTGCGCGTTGGTCGAAGCAGTATCTCGAAGATGCCGATGCAGGGCGTGATACAGAAATGGACAAATTGGTCGAATGGCTTCCGGCTAATATTCCGCTCGGCGATGAGACTAGCATCGTTCACGGCGATTTTCGCTGCGATAACATGATATTCCATCCGACAGAACCACGCGTGCTGGCAGTTCTGGATTGGGAATTGTCAACACTAGGGCACCCACTCGCCGACTTCGCCTATCATGCGATGATGTTCCGGATGCCTCCAGACATCGTAGCGGGGTTAGGGGGGGCTGACTTAGCTGATCTCGGAATTCCATCTGAGGCCGACTATCTGGCCGCATATTGTCGCCGTACTGACCGTGCGTTGATTTCTGAGGCCGACTATGCCTTTTATGTAACATTTAATTTTTTCCGACTTGCCGCAATTTTCCACGGTATCAAAGGCCGGGTAATTCGCGGAACAGCTGCATCCGCACACGCGAAAGAGCGCGCTAAAAGCTTTCCAAAACTTGTCGCTCTCGCCCGTGAAAGTATGGAGGCCTGCTTATGAGCGATGCATTATGCGCCTGTAACGGTTTGGTTTCAGTCGCTTGTCTCTCATCATGCTACCTTAGCTTCGAAAGCCAATGGGTTTAAGCGGCCCTTACCCAAGTGAAGGGAATTGGACACCGTCACATTCATCCCGACGCTGCCAAGTCGTTTTCTCACGCATTAGAAGCGTGAGATTGCCCCTCCACATACTTTGATACCAGCACCGCTCACATAACTAGCGCTATCTGTTGCCAGAAAAAGAGCCGCAGCGGCAACTTCGTGCGCCTCCCCAATACGACCGACAGGCGCTTTTTCTTCCCAATAAGCCCGGAAAGCAGGGTCTGCCATAGAAGGAGCAGCCAATGGTGTCATTATTGCGCCGGGCTGCAGATAATTTGCAGTTATACCAAATTGACCCAGATCAGCAGATAGTGATTTGGTAAAGCCCGCAATTGCGTGCTTGCTGGTGCCGTACGCGCAGAGCGAAGGCCCGCCAAAGTCTGACATGATGGAACCGAGATTAATGATCCGGCCAGACCGGCGCAATTTCATGTGCGGCAGGACGGCACGGGTAATCATAAAGGGGGCCGTGACGTTGACCTCCATAGTTTTCAACCAGCTTTCCGGCGTCTGGTCTTCAACAGTGCCCGGCAAGCAAATTCCAGCGTTGTTGACGAGAATATCAATCTTGCTGAAGCGGGAGAGCGCGGCTTCGACTATATTCTCTACTGCATCAGGTGCCGTTATGTCGCACAAGAGGAGTGCGAGCTTGTCGCTAGCTTGCAGATCCGCTGCGTCAAAGCGCTGCTGATCCACGGCAAGCACTTCTGCGCCTTCAGCTAGGTAGAGACGCGTAATGGCTAGCCCGATACCGCTAGCAGCTCCAGTTACGATCGCCGTCTTGCCGGCAAGTTGTCCTGACATTTGCTTCTCCTTTTCCGGTGTCTATAAAAATCCAACCCAGCCTCTCTGAACTTGTGTTGGCTTACCCCGCCATACCAGCTTGGCCAAATCGTTTCATAATTATGCTGGGTATCATCCGAACCCTTGGACACTGTCGTAGGCGGCAATGCTGCAGCAGTGCAAGATACGATGTTAAGCATTTGGTCTTTTTCTCAAGCCATTAAAGAGCCCGCCTTGATAAAGCGGGGGAAGCCTAGCATCTGCGATCCAATCATGTTCGCGTGCTGGTTGCCACGCCGACATTTGAGAGTAGACTAGCGATGCTGGAGAAGCTTTACGGACAGGCAGTATGATCGGCTTGGCTGCTCGGATATCGGAGGGCAATCAGACGGTCGGAGATGAAAACTGGAAGGTCTATCCCTTTGGGTAAGTGGATCGCTGATCAATCCCAGCTAACTGCATCTTTTCTCGCAGTGCCGCTACCACGCTTTCTTCGTCGAGACCTACTGCGCGGGCGAAGGCTTTGGTAAAACCGAAAATATACGCACGCCCGGGTAATGCCGAAAAGTCGTCATTCTCGATCGCTTTCAAAAAACGCAGTGAAATTTTTGTGCGATCCGCGATGTCTTGGAGAGCGAGATTAGCCGTCATCCGAGCTTGGTTAAGCCTAGCACCAATCAATTCCATCTCACCAACGAGTGGCTCTTTTTGAACAAAGCTCACTTCAAATCTCCCCCCGAAGAATGCGATTTTCCGTTACGCAAAAGCCGTAAACGAATCGCTATCGTCCTTTTTGTAGCAGAAGTTATCCACAGGGTCGAATCGTAGGAAATGGGATGCGGATAGACCGTATCGTAAGCCCAGATTGTTTAGTGAAGTGACCGCTTAAACTACCTCTATTTTTAATTAGAGCCCGGCTCTTAAGAGAAAGACGGAAGGATGGATCGATTAAAGTTTACAGAAGGGCAGATTCTTGGTGAGCTGCGGGAATCATCGGACCATGCTACGCTTCTTGCTCGGCGAACCTTATTTGAATTCCGGCATGCCACACGAAACCAAAAAACGTGTAGGTCTCATCATAAAACGATGGCGGCGGGGCTCTATACTCTGCGTTGCCGTGAGGCACGAACAGCATCAGTCCCTGCATCACGCAGCCGTCCTATCGCTACAAGCACTTCGCTCGGACCGGACTAGGTCGATGATTATGCGCCCCGTCCGAAGCCTGCGCGGTGGCGGCTGACCCGCTCGTTAGTCGGCCAGCTCAAACACGTACACCATGTTGCCCCCGCTCGGCTGGTAGATGTCCGGGCTTTGTTGCGCGGTCACCAGCTTGAACACGCCCATGCCCGTGGTCACGGCGATGTACTGCTTGCCACTTACCGCGTAGGTGACAGGGTAGCCGTGGGGCGCCGAACCAAGGCGTGTTTGCCAGACCACCTCGCCGGTCTTCACGTCGAAGGCCTTGAAGTACCGATCCAAGTCGCCAATGAACGCCAGGCCACCACCGGTGGTAAGTGCGGAGGTCATGAACATTGCGCGCTGCGTGTGTGACCAGCGCGGCTTTAAAGTCGTGACATCAATCGCACTCAGGCGCCCGAGCATGCCGTCGGTCCCGGGCATGGGGTGAACGGTGGATTCGCCGCCATAACCACCGCCGCCTTCTTTGCGCTCTACGGTACGGCCAGTCATGTCGACGCACAATTGGTGCAACGGTAATAACAGCAAGTTGCTGGGCGGGTCATAGGCACTGGCTTGCCAGTTGTGGCCGCCATAGATGCTCGGACAGACCGACACCTTGTCATCCACCCCTGCATTCATGATGTCATCGCGGTATTCCACGCGACCAGTGCTATGGTCGATGGATTTGAAGACGTTTTGATAAAGCGTTTCAGTGACAGCGACAAACTTGCCGTTACGACGGTCGAGTTTCCATAACAGGCCATCCTTGCCCGCAGTGAGGACGAATTTGTCCGACCCGATATCCACTAGCACGCGCTCGAAGCCGGTTTCCATGTCCAGTGTTTCACCAGGTACGTGCTGAAAGTGCCATTGCAATTTGCCGGTGCGTGGGTCGAGTGCCAGTGTCGAGTTGGTGTAAAGGGCGGCATCGGCCGCAGTCATACCGCGGCTGGCCGCTACCCAAGGTTTCGCCTGGGCGGTGCCGAAGTAATACAGGTTCAACTGAGGGTCATAGCTACCGGTAATCCAGTTGTCGCCGCCGCCGCGCAATTCAACGGGCTGACCCGCCCAGCTGGCATCATTGGGGTCGCCCGGCAGTGCGATGGTGGAGGTGCGCCAAAGTTCTTTGCCTGTGCTTGGGTCGTGTCCGGTGATAAAGCAACCGGACTTCTTATAGCGTTCGCAGCCGTTGATACCGCTGACCACAACGCCGCCGGCTATGAAAGGCCCTGCTGTGTGCGTGTAGCCTTGATGATAATCTGCCTTTACTGTGCGCCACAGCAGTTTGCCGGTGCGCGCGTCCAGCGCTACAACGGCTGCGTCGTAAGTGGCCAGAAACACCTTGTCCTGATACAATGCGATATTGCGTGTAGGGCCACCGAGCGTGCGTGAATCTTCGGGATATGGGTAGGCATATTCCCACAGCAGACTGCCGCTGGCGGCGTCGATTGCCTGCACCACGTTGCCCGGATGGGTGAGGTACATCACGCCGTCATGGATGAGCGGTGTGGGCTGATTGCTGCCGTCTTTCATCGTCATCGCCCAGGCGAGCCGCAGGCGCCCCACCGATTTGGTGTTGATGCTAGACAACGGGCTAAAGCCCTGCCCATCTTCAGTGCGGCGCCACTGCAGCCAGTCGGCGGCGGGTGGGTTTTGCAGCAGTGCATCGGTGACCGTTGACGTAGCTGGTGTTTCGCGGTTCACCCAACCCCCGGCACTTTGGGCTGCTTCCATGATGCCGGCTGCCCCTTGCCAAGTGGTTTCTTCCGGTTTTAGTTCGCTTACCGCAACGCCGTTACTGCGCAGCAGGAAGGCTGCGATGCCGTTGACTACGGAAGGCGGCGCGTTAGCTGGTACGTTCATCGACATCATGCTGCGTATGAAGGTGGCTAAGGGGGGCACACCGCCTTTGCCCCATCGGGTGCGGAACCGCTCGCCGGTTAAAGCAACACCATGCGCACCGCCCGCCAGGTTTGCATTGTGGCATTCCGCGCAGTAGTTTTGGTAGGCCACACTGCCAGCAGAGGTGGTTTCAGCATTGGCCTCGGCCGACAGAAGCACACTTACGGCCAGCAACATTAGGCTGATAAAAGGCCAGCGAATAACCCGCATGAACATCTCCTCTAAATATAATTTGAGAATGCTCGCTTGTCTGCAACCAGTCAACGATGAAGTTGCTCTAACGATGACTGCGCAGTTGAGCCCAGCCGGCCTGCAGCTTGCCTAAGATACTGCAATCTGATCGACCATGCGCAAGGTGCTGAACCGGCGGAGATAAGTGCGGCAAGTCGCCCGTCCGTCAGTTGTCTGAACTGTGCAGACACCTCGGCTTCTGCACCAGCATCCAAGGCCCTGGCGAGTTCGTCGAATATGAAAATGCTGCCAGAAATTACTTTGGCGAGGGTCATTGTTTCGAGCTTTTTTAAAGATGTATCATCGAATTATATCGGACAGGCAGTTAACTAGATTGCAGTTTGCAAGCCGCTCTAGCGCACACCAACGGGGGCACATTATCTAGCCACGCGACCGTCATCCTCGGTACGCCAGAAACGGTTTAAGGCAAACCGCTTGGCGACGATAAAACAATCATCTATGTTTGTTTTATCGTCAAGAATTTGTGCCGTCAGCGTTTTGACCTACGAGACAAAGTAACTAGATCCATAGAGAGGACCGCCCCATGCCAAATGTTGCCATTCCTGCCCAATTCGAAGCCGATCCTTCCGCTTATGTCTGGACGCATTACGCTCCTGAAATTGGCATGGCGGCGGGTCAATATTCGCTGGCTGTCTATGAGAACTCAAAACTGTCGATGCGTGAGATGGAGGCGGCAAGAATGCGCACGGCTCAGATAAATGGCTGCGCTTTGTGTCTTACCATGCGCGCCGATCGTGATTTATTTGGACATATCGAACGCAGCGGCGGCGACGTGGCGAAAGCCTCATCGATCCGTGATAATACCCCGCCAGATGAGGGATTTTACGATGACGTAGAAAACTGGCGCGCGGCAACCGCGTTCAGTGACCGTGAGCTATTAGCAATAGAATTTGCCGAACGGCTGGGAGAAGAGCCAAAGGGGCTAAAGACAGATGAAGATTTTTGGAACCGGATGCACCAGCATTTTTCCGATGCCGAAATCGTAGATATGACATTTTCCATCGGCTCCTGGATTGCACTTGGCCGCTTGACCCATGTGCTAGGTCTTGATGATGTCTGCATGCCGACCATGCCGCAAGCAGCGCAGATTTAACACACCTGTCCGTTGGACATCGACGGGTAGCAATCAACAGCCAGATATTTTTGCTTTGATAATTTATAACACAATATCAATGATATAAGTGTTATCAATTACATCCTCTACGGCGCGCTGTATGGAATGAAAATGATAACATCTATCTAATCGATTTTAAGATATAAATTGTCGTGTTCCGTAAAAACGTTCCGAGGCGCGGTTCAATCGGATGCACCATCAGTTCGGTGTGCGACTGGTTCAACCGGAGTTGGCTTCCGGCGGGCTCGCATTTAATGGCGCAATGTGTTAGAATTTGACCGTTGACTAAAAAAGGCTGGCGCATAGGCCAAGGGGGTGTTCTTGGGAGTTTTTCTGCAAAATTCAGGGCAGCTGTCTGCACTGTCGGCCCACGCGCTCGCAGAGCTGGTCAAGGCGACCGATCAATTTACCATCCGCCGCGGCGAAACCCTGTTTCGGCAGGGTATGTTAGCCGACGCACTCTACATCATTGGTAGCGGAAAACTGGAGATCACGACGCGCACCCCCGGCGACGCAACCGCTGCGGTGAGTGCAATCGGGCCGGGTGAGGTGGTCGGTGAATTCGCGCTGCTTGACGATGGCTTGCGATCCGCGAATGTTACAGCGATGGCTAACAGCAAAGGGCTGCGGATCCCGAGGGAGCGTTTCCTTGCTCTGCTGGCCGACGGCAAACCGTGGACCTTAGAACTAATCGATACCCTAAGATGCCTGGTCGCCTCCCGCACCCGCGTCACTTTGGAGCGGATCGCGGCGGAAGAGCGCTATGATGTGTCATCCCTTCGCGTCCCGGCTCAGGTCCGTGAGACCGCCATGGTCGGCGATGCGGCAGGGCTATTCTCGGCCCTCGGCCGTCTCGCTGAGTTGGGGACTGAAGGTGCGGCGAAATTGACTGACCTCGGAACGTGCCTCACCATTCCTCGTGGCACCCTGTCCACCGAGGCCGCAAGCGAGAGGCGTGCCTTGACCATAGTGCTGCGCGGAGCATTGCGATCGGTTCTGCCGCGTCGCGAAGGCCGCGAGCAGATTATGGTCCATGGACCCGGCGAAATGACCGGCCTTGTCGGTCTGTTCGATAAATCCCAGCAGTCCCTCGAACTTGAGGCTGCTGAGGACACAGTTGCGTTGCAACTGCCACAAGCAATGTTCGACGCCATGCGCCGAAGTCCTGAGCCTTTCGCCCTCGCCCTATTTGCCGCGGTCGGAAGGCAACTGGTGCGCGACCAACGCAGGGCCAACCGGCATCTAGGTCGCGCGGTGTCCCTGGAGCAATTCAACCAACACTGCCGAAGGAGCGCCATCTAATGTGCAGGATACTCTCCTACCTCGGTAGCCCGGTCCTGCTCGACCACTTGCTCTATGCCCCGGATTCATCGTTGCTTAACCAGACTACTGCGGCACAGATGCTGTCAATGCTCAACCTCGCCGGCTTCGGCATGGCTGCGTGGGATCCGTCGAGCCACGAACCGCACACACCCTATCGCTACCGGACCACCCAAGTCGCGGTGTTTGACCGCAACCTCAAGGAATTGGCGAGTAAGCTAAAGGTCGGTGCATTGCTGTCCCATATCCGTGGAGTGCCGATGACCTCGACGGTGCAGGTTAACGACCAGAACGTTCATCCCTTTCGCTTCGACGGCGTCCCGCTGGCAATGGCGCACAATGGCGACCTCGCTGGCTTTCGCGACATGCGCTTCGATCTGGTACCGCACGTCCGACCCGAGTTCGCGCGCGCGATCTCGGGCTCGACCGACAGCGAATGGATCTATGCGCTGGTGGCTTCGGCCCTGCCCGACGCGTACGCGATTAATTCCCCTGAAGCGATCCTTGACGCAATCCGCGACGCACTGACAACAATCCGAAAGGTGCGGGAACGGCACGGAATAACCCGTTCATCCTCGGCCAATCTGATCTTTTGCGATGGAACCAACCTCGTCGCGGTTCGCTACACTTTCGATTTCGGCCGGTTCGATGTAAGCCAGTTACAAGGCTCGGCCGACTTCCTTTCGATGTGGTACACCTTTGGCCGTGACTACGGACTGCACGACGAGGAGTGGAAGCTGATCGGCGGGGCAGCTCAGGCCAACAGCATAGTCGTGGCCTCGGAACCGTTGACCCGCGATTTTGCGACCTGGATCGAGGTGCCCGAATACTCGGCGCTGGTTGCCCGCAACGACGGATCTCGTCGTATTGCAGAAATACATGCTTTAAGTGTCTGATACAAACGATGGTGAAGTCTTACACACGCGGGCGGTTCTCAGTTGTTAATCAAATCAGTTTTAAAAAAATTTCGTGCGAAGGTAGCCGGTGACAATCACGCAGCGCTCTGTCCTACCCCCCCCGGGGGGGTAACATACAACATTGCAGAAATTTTGGACTTAGTCGCATCGACATTACCACAGGCACTAACAGCCCGAGGTCCTGGCAATTCCATCCCGATGCCAATGCCCCGCGAAACCATATTGGCTGATGCCTATCTGATGCCTAAAGCATCAAGAACTCCATAATCCTAGAGCCATAGTTTCCGTAAGTCATTGAAATAAATGGTACACCACTTTCATTTATTAATTGTTTTTTCGGGCGCGCCCTGACGATATGTAGTACCTGAAAAAGCCCACCGCTGCACAGGGCAGGGCGGGCCAATTTCGCTTAAGAAAGCGCCTATTACTTGGCGGCTTCCTTCATGTCTTTACCAGCCACTTCAACAGCAGCGCCGGTGGCTGCCGTGGCTTCTTTAGCTGCACCGGCAGTTGCGTCAGCGACTTCATCGGCTGCTTCTGCGGTTGCGTCGGCGGCGTCTTCAGCAGAGGTCATGGCGTTCTCGGCGCCAGCTTCCATGGCGTTACCCGTTGCGTCTGCTTCTTCTGTGGTTTCTTCGGCTGCCTTTTCGCCAGCTTCGCCACATGCGGTGAGCGATGCAGCAAATGCGAGAGCAGCAACAGTTGCGACTAATTTCTTCATTTTGTTTCTCCTGAGTCCCATATAAATCCTAGCGGGAATACAGGCGTAAGGTATGAAGCCTGCCTTAAGCAACTATTTTTCTGTGCCCCGCGACTTACCCCATTGGCGGGCGGCGGTGTACCCCAACCCAGTGCCAAACAGCGCATATAGCGGTTCGGGAAGGCCATTGAGATAGGCGCTCATGCCCAATGCAATATTCGCGGCTTTGGCAGGCGCGACAGCGGCGATTAGTCCCATGGGTATGGACCATAACAGCATGATATATATCACATACAGGAAGCTTGGGCGTGCGCGGCTGGTCCACGGGTCCGCCGACTGCGCCTCGGCAAGAACGGCGGATAGTTGCGTGCGCAGGGCATCCATGTCCTGGCTACCTTGCAGTTTGATGAGCTCAAGCTTGGCTGCATCGCGCGCCTTTGGGTCAGGAATGATCTTATCGATCAGGTTTGCGATTGGCCCAATTATGCCTTCGAGGAGTGACATGATAAATTCCTTCCTTAGATGTTCTTAGCCAATTCGGTTTGCGAGCCAGCCGCACAAAAACGCTTCTTGCGCGGGACGGGATTCTGCCAAGTGGACATAATGGGCGCCCAGCAACGCATTGATCGCCTTTGTCAGGACAGGCTCGGCAGAGTTTCCGCGACAACGGAAGAATGCTTGCACGGCGCGCAGCGTTTCGGGGCCGATTTTCCGGTCTATGGCGATGTCGGGATAGTCGCGGCCATTGCGGTTGAGGGCGTTCAGCGCGCGTTGCAAAAATCCTATAGCGGTTCCTGTGCCCATGTTGACGCCGGTGTCGAACATCTCCGCCGCAAGTTTCGGCGCAAGGCGTTCCAATTGATCAAAGGCTGCCGCGTGCCAATATACGCGTTTGTACATCGCAGCGGCCATGTGGCGCGGTAGTGTGTGCATTTCGCCAGTGTATCCATGACGGCGGGCAACTGCCTGCGTAATACCCCACCGGGTCGGACCGCCTGTGTCGGCCGGATGGTCCACAAAGTCGCCTTCGCGTGCGATTAATTCGTCAATCAATTGGTCAATATGGTCTATCACCAAAACAACCTCACTTTCGAATCAATTTATAACCGATATGGTTATTTGTAGGAAAGCAAAATCTGCACAGCGGTTCATGGCGCGGTGGCTGCGGGTCCGAGATGTTATGATGTTAGGAAAATAATTGGTCGGGACGACAGGATTCGAACCTGCGACCCCCACACCCCCAGTGTGATGCGCTACCAGGCTGCGCTACGTCCCGACCGCCGCTGTCCTCGCTGAGGTCAGTGGAAGCGCGCGTATATGGCGCTGGTTTTTGAAAAGCAAGCGCGCTCTCGACGCTTTGACGTTGCGTCAACAGGGTGCAGGTGATAATCGCGCCCGATTGCTTTGGAGCAACGCTTTTATCGGGCGTCACATTATACAACTTGCGAGGGTTTTCCATGGAGTCTCTAATCTTGAACGTCGCCGCTGGTGGTGCTGGTGGTTCTGCATTTTTTGTGCAGTTGTTTCCGCTCCTGCTGATCTTTGTCGTATTCTACTTTTTCCTCATCCGCCCGCAACAGAAGCGCGCGAAAGAGCATGAGGCCAAAATCAACGCGGTGCAAAAGAATGACGAAGTCGTCACCGCTGGCGGCTTGATGGGCAAAGTGATCAAGGTCGCTGACGATTATGTTGAAGTGGAAATTGCGCCAAATGTGCGGGTGAAGGCTGTGAAGTCGACTATCGCCAACGTGCAATCACGCGGAACCAAAGCTGCCAATGATTAACCGCTGGGGTTGAATGGCCGACGGCCCAACCCCAATTTTTGCTTTTCCATTTCGTTCGGATCCAACTCATGCTTGATTTTCCCCGTTGGCGCGTATGGATGCTCAACACGCTCATCATTTTTGGTGTGCTCTTTGCTATCCCCAGCCTTCTTCCGGCGCAGATGCGCGATCAACTTGCGCAATTTGTGCCGACGCCAACGATTAATCTGGGGCTCGACCTTGCTGGCGGTAGCCATATTCTGTTGGAAGCCGATACATCGCAGCTCGCGGAGACACGGCTTGAGGCTTTGGAAGATGGTGTGCGGACCGCAATGCGCCGCGCAGACCCGCAGATCGCGATTGCTGATGTGTCACGCGCCGATGGTCAGCTAAGTTTTACGGTCAGTGATGTGTCCAAAGTCGATGCAGCGCGCGAAGCACTCATTCCCTTAACGAGCAATGCCACCGGCAGCCGCGATTGGAATATCGGCGTCAACGATGGCAATTGGTTGATTGTCACGCCAGAGGGGACGGGGAACGAAGCGGCCCTTGATCAGGCGATGGACACAGCCAAGGACGTTATTGATCGCCGCATCAACGCGCTTGGTACGCTTGAGCCAACGATCATCCGCCAAGGCGATAATCGGATTGTAGTTCAGGTTCCTGGGCTTGACGACCCCGCTGCCTTGAAAGCGCTCATCGGCAAAACCGCAAAGCTCGAATTCAAGCTGGTGGATGAAATGGCCGATCCTGATCAGACCGCGCAGGGCAAGGCCCGCGTTGGCAGCCAAGTTCTGCCCTATCCCGATAACCCCTCCGGTCTGCCGTACATTGCCGTACGCCGATTGGGCGGCATTTCCGGCGACAAGCTGGAGAAGGCAGACCCGACATTCGACTCGCAGACAAATCAGCCTGCGGTCACCATTCAGTTTGATAGCGAAGGCGGGCAGAAATTTGCTCGTATGACGCAGCAGAATGTCAACAAGCTATTCGCGATCATTTTGGATGGCCAAGTTATCTCCGCACCGCAAATTCGGGAGCCAATCTTCGGCGGGGTTTCCCAGATTTCGGGCAGCTTCACCACAGAAAGCGCCAATGCGCTCTCCATTTCGCTGCGCTCGGGTGCTTTGCCGGTTGATCTTAAGATCGTGGAAGAACGTTCGGTTGGTCCAGACCTTGGCGCAGACTCCATCCGCCGCGGCGTGTTGGCGGCGGTGATTGGTACGACCGCTATCCTCGTACTCATGTTCCTCGTTTATGGCAGGTTTGGCATGTATGCCAATTTTGCTTTGGTCATCAACATTGCCATGATTTTGGGCGTGATGGCACTGGTGAATGCGACATTGACCTTGCCGGGCATCGCAGGCTTCGTTCTGACGATTGGTGCAGCAGTGGACGCAAACGTTTTGATTAACGAACGTATCCGGGAAGAATTGAAACGGGGCCGGCGTATCGTGCAAGCGATTGAGGTTGGTTACAAAGAAGCCAGCCGCGCCATTTTCGACGCGAACAGCACCAACGTCATTGCGGCGGTATTGCTGTTCTTTTTTGGCTCCGGACCAATTCGCGGTTTCGCAGTGGTGCTTATGATCGGGATCGTCACATCGGTTTTCACCGCTGTTACCATCACCCGCATGTGGGTCTCACGCTGGGTGAAGCGCACGCGTCCCCATGAGCTGACGATTTGAGGATATAGACATGAAACTGCTCAAACTCGTTCCTGACGATACCAATATCGACTTTCTGAAATGGCGCACCTGGGCCTTTGGCATCAGCCTGTTGCTCATGGTTGCGTCGGTTGGCTTGGTGGCCACAAAGGGCCTGAACTTTGGCGTCGATTTTATCGGCGGCCAAATGATCCGCGCGACATTTACGGAGAGCACATCCGCACCGGTCACTGAATTGCGCGAAACGGTTGCGAAGCTCGGCTATGGCGATCCGACCATTCAGCGTTTTGGCGCTGAAAATCAGGTTTCGATCCGCATGAAATTGCCGGATGGCGCAGACAAGAATCCTGAGCTCGCCAACACCATGGCGACAAAGATCACCGAAACCTTGAAAGCTGGCCACCCCGACGTCCGTATTGACGGCGTGGATTCGGTATCCGGTAAGGTGTCGGAAGAATTGTTTAGTACGGGTATGCGCGCGCTGCTTGCGGCGATGGCCGGTGTATCGATTTATATCTGGTTCCGGTTCGAATGGCAGTTCGGCGTGGGCGCGATCTGGTCGCTGCTTCACGACGTGACGCTTACCTTCGGCCTGTTCGCGCTGACGGGTTGGGAGTTTGACCTGAACATCATCGCGGCCCTGCTGACGATCATCGGTTATTCGTTGAACGATACGGTTGTTGTGTATGACCGTATTCGCGAGAATCTGATGAAATTCCGTAAAATGGAAATGGCGTCGCTTTTGAACCTGTCCGTCAATGAAACCTTGTCTCGTACGGTGATGACCAGCGTATCGATTTCGCTGCCGTTGATCATATTGGTGCTCTTTGGACCGGATGTTATCTTCGGTTTCAGCGCTGCAATGGCATTTGGTATTGTCGTCGGAACTTATTCCTCGATTTATCAGGCGGCCCCCATATTGATCTGGCTTAAAGTCGGTTCGCACAGCTTTGTGCCAACCGATGACGCCGGTTCAAAGGCGGAGCGGATCGACGACAACTTCGGCGCGAAGCCTTAACGCTTCGATACGGCCGGTGTTTCGCCGAAACGAAAGGCAATTACGCGCGCATTCGCCTGTTTTATAATGTGCGCACGAGCCGGACTGCCTTTGCAATCCAAGCCGGATCGGCGACAACTTGTTGTCGTGCACCAGCCTCAAGCGGCAATAGGTGCAATTTCCCGGCGTCACGGCCGAGCAAGCGGCCAAAGATGAAGCGGCCACCAGGGCGCGGGACAAGGACGTCCAGATTTAGCGCAGAGGCAAAGTCGTCGGGTTGAATCTGTTCAAGCCATAATTCATCCCCGCGCCGATATTCCCCCAATGCCTTAGCAATCCGAAGCCCGACCATCGTCGCGCCGACATTGGGAACCATTATACGTTCCTCCTTCGTCGGGGCGTGCGTGCCATCATCATGCAGTATAGCAGCGACGGGCAGATATTGCTGGTCAGGCAGAGCAACGAGGTCGCTCGATTCCACACCCAAAGCGTCCGCGATACGGTTAATCCAGATCAGCGACAGCACCCGCATCCCTGTTTCAAGGCGACCGATAGTCTGCGCAGTCGTCGGCGGATTACAGCGCATAGCCACATCTGCAAGCGTGAGGCCTTTGGCCCTTCGTACATCGCGAATTCGACTTTGCATGAATTACTCCTTCACCAAATAGGTTTTTTCTTTCCTACAATATTTACCA
>CAIJLW010000086.1 GCA_903821685.1 uncultured Sphingomonadales bacterium
AAGACGTTGGCAATCAAGGGATAGACTTGCCCTACGCTTGGAAAGCATGGAATAGCGATACAAGGAATCGCGAAAAAGTTCAATGAGGGATCAGATGCGCAAGCTTATCGTCGGAAATTGGAAAATGAACGGCACATCGCGCGATGTGTCTGAGATCATCGCCATTGCAGAATTATCGGGGATGCACGCGGCCGTGGACGCGGCGTTATGCTTACCCGCAACACTCATTGATAGAGCAAGCCAAGCAGCGGGTGGTTTTGCCATCGGTGGGCAGGATTGCCACATGATGGAGGCTGGCGCACACACCGGCTGCCTATCGGCGGAAATGTTACTAGATGCCGGTGCAGTGCTCACAATTATTGGTCACAGCGAACGCCGCGCCGCGCAGCATGAACAAGATTCAGATATTCGCGCAAAGGCCGAAGCCGCGCAGGTGGCTGGCTTACAGGTTATTGTATGTGTCGGCGAAACTCTTGATGAACGCGAGAGCAAGAAAGCCTTAAATGTGGTGCTCGGTCAGCTGCATCAGTCTTTACCCGAAACGGCTGCAAGCAAATGGCTGAGCGTTGCATATGAACCGGTATGGGCAATTGGAACCGGCCGCGTCGCAGACACAAACGACGTTGCAGAAATGCATGGAGCTATGCGCGCTGCGTTGGTGGAGCGCTTTGGCGAGGACGGCCGCAAAATTCGGATTTTATATGGCGGGTCGATGAATGGCGATAACGCAGCTCAGCTTTTGGCGGTTCCCAATGTTGACGGTGGGTTAATTGGCGGAGCCAGCCTCACGGCTGCGAAATTTCGGCCAATTTTATCTGCAGCAGCAGCTTTGAGCAAATAACATTGAAGATTGGCCGTGCGCTCGCTATGTGGGCGGCTCAACCATTACTGCGCTGCCATTTATATTCGGAATTCTCTCATGGGTCTGTTTCATTTTCTTATCGTCGTTCAGGCAATCATCGCGGCTTCGCTTGTGGGCGTGGTTTTGATGCAGCGCTCCGAAGGCGGTGGTTTGGGGATGGGGGGCAGCCCATCGGGCCTGATGTCCGCACGCGGCGCTACTGACTTTTTGACGCGCACAACGGCAATATTGGCAACTATGTTCATCTTGTTGTCCATTTCGCTTGCTTTTGTGGCCGCGAAAAAAGGCGGCACTGGTGAAATTGATAGCAGTTTGCAGCGCACAGAGGTTCCAACTGCACCAGCAGCGCCCGTAACAACGGCGCCAGCGAACGCCGCGGCACCTGCAACCGAGGTTCCCCTCGACAAATAAGCGCTGTTGGTGAAAAAACTGTTTTACACAGTTTATTTTCTATCTGACGGATTCGTTCGCTTGTGTTTTTATGAAAAGGTAGCTTAACCCTTTTCTCCCATGACACGGTTTATTTTTATCACCGGTGGCGTGGTCTCCTCGCTTGGCAAAGGTCTTATGGCAGCATCGCTTGCGGCCCTTTTGCAAGCGCGTGGGTACCGCGTTCGTATCCGCAAGTTTGATCCCTATCTCAATGTTGATCCAGGCACGATGTCGCCGTATCAGCATGGCGAGGTATATGTCACAGACGACGGGGCGGAAACCGACCTAGACCTTGGGCATTATGAACGCTTTACCGGCGTTTCGGCGCGGCAGTCTGACAATGTTACGTCTGGACGCATTTATCAAACTATTATTCAGAAAGAACGTCGCGGAGATTATCTCGGCGCGACCGTTCAGGTCATTCCGCACGTAACCGATGCGATCATGGAATTTGCTAAGGCGGAGACGCAAGATCTGGATTTTGTCTTGTGCGAAATTGGCGGCACTGTGGGTGATATTGAATCCCTGCCGTTCATTGAGGCCATTCGTCAGTTGCGCAACGAGCTTGGTCGTGAACGGACCTTGTCTGTGCACGTCACCCTAGTTCCTTATATAGCCGCCGCGGGTGAACTGAAGACCAAGCCAACACAGCACAGTGTGCGCGAGCTGACGTCCTTGGGTATTCAACCCGATCTTTTGCTGTGCCGCTGCGAACATCCATTGCCGGAGACAGAGCGCGCTAAGATTGCCGCATTCTGTAATGTCCGTAAAGAGGCGGTTATTCCAGCGTTGGATGCGAAAAGCATATACGCCGTGCCGCTGCAATATCATGCAGAAGGGCTTGATAATGAAGTGCTCCGGGCATTCGGCCTTGCATCCGATGGCGAGCCCGATCTTAGCCGTTGGGACGACATCATTGATCGTCAATCCAACCCTGAAGGCGAAGTGACTATTGGCGTGGTTGGCAAATATGTAGGTCTTGCAGACGCGTATAAGTCCCTCAACGAGGCGTTGACGCATGGTGGATTAGCCAACCGGGTAAAGGTGAATATCAAATGGATTGATGCCGAGCTGTTTGAGCAATCCGAAGACGAAATTGCTACGGCGCTTGAACCCATGAATGCGATTTTGGTCCCCGGCGGCTTTGGAGAGCGTGGATCTGAGGGCAAAATTGCCGCGGTAAAATTTGCGCGGGAACGTCACGTGCCATTCTTTGGCATCTGCCTTGGTATGCAAATGGCCTGCATTGAAGGTGCGCGGAATACTGCGGGTGTCGTTGGCGCCTCAAGCACGGAATTTGGACCAACGACTGAACCGGTAGTCGGCATCATCACCGAATGGATGAGCCAAGAGGGTATCCAGAAGCGCGAAACGGGTGGCGACATGGGCGGTACAATGCGTCTTGGCGCTTATGATGCAGTGCTTGATGGCAACAGCCATGTGGCATCGATTTACGGCAGTGAGGAAATCTCTGAGCGCCATCGCCATCGGTATGAAGTAAACGTCCATTACAAGGACGCACTTGAACAAGGGGGACTGTTTTTTAGCGGAATGTCACCCGATGGTGAATTGCCGGAAATTGTTGAGCGCCCAGACCATCCCTGGTTTATTGGTGTGCAGTTCCATCCGGAGTTAAAATCACGACCATTTGCGCCGCATCCGTTATTCGCGAGCTTCGTAAAAGCGGCATTAAAGCAAAGCCGCCTTGTATAATTCGGCCATTTCGGGCCAATTGGAGTTAAGTTAAAAATCATGTCGGGGCAGTCGATTTTTTTTCGGCTGCCCCGATGTTCAATGCTTAAGCAGCAGGCGCGCCTTTTTTCTTGGGTGCGTCTTCATGGTCAATGACTGTTGGTGCAGCTTTCGCACCAATCGTGATCTTTCGCGGCTTTAAAGCCTCAGGCACTTCACGCACCAAGGTGATAATGAGAAGCCCGTCAGCCATATGCGCACTCGTGATATTGATGTGGTCGGCAAGCTGGAACCGCCGTTCGAAATTACGGGTTGCAATACCCATATGCAAAAAGTCCCGATTGTCATTGCTTTCGGACTGCTTGCTGCCGGTGACGATAAGCAGGTTCTGCTGGGCAATAATATCGATCTCTTCGGTTTTGAAACCGGCGACGGCGACGGTGATCTGATAATCATTCTCGCCGGTCCGCTCGATGTTAAACGGGGGATAATTTTCATTCTGCGCAGAACGGCCTGTGGTTTCGAGCAGCTCAAAAAGGCGGTCAAAGCCAACGGTGTTTCGGCGATATGGGGTAAAATCAAAACGGTTCATGCAAATTCTCCTTCAAGCAATTTGGTTCGTTGCCAGCCCCGCAAATGCAGCGGCCAGCATGTTCGTTTTGGAGCCTTTCGGCCTCCGAGAAGCAAGATGGGTTGCATCCGCAAAATTGCAAGAGCCAAAAATTCTGGTGAAAGACGGAGGCAATAAAGAAACAAGGCCGCTCGGATGTTCCGAACGGCCTCGCTCTGCAGCTTTGCTAGCGCATAATTTCAGTCCTCTGCCGGTCCCCACCGGCGGGTCTGATTTTTCCCTGAACCATCGGCCACTAGTGACACGCGACGAATTCCAGTCCTTCTTGTTAGCTCCCGGCAATGTTTGCAAATCTTACCGAACCAGCGCGAACGTTTTTTCAAAAGCTGTTGCCCGGCTGCAACAATACTTGCCAGATTTCTTGGCGGAACCTAAGAACACCCAATGCCGAAATTATGGATGAGTGTCCGCACATGATATTGTCGCGTTATGAACGCATGGTAGCGCGACGATATTTGCTTCCGGGCAAGGGCGAAGGGTTCATTTTCCTTGTTGCCAGCATAAGTCTTGTCGCTGTTGCCCTTGGCGTAGCCGCTTTAATAATTGTGATGAGCGTTATGAATGGCTTCCGCGCGGAGTTGTTTGACAAGATCGTTGGGCTGAACGGGCATGCTGTGGTGCAAGGCTATGGCGGTCGCTTGCAGGATTGGCGTCAGATACTGAAGGACGTGAAAAATACTCCCGGTGTTACCGATGCCACTGCGCTGATTGAACAACCTTTGCTAACCACTTTCGATGGCCGCGTTGAAGCTATTTTGGCGCGTGGCATGTCGGTCAACGACATACTCAAAAATGAAACTCTTAAAGGAAAGACCGTAGCAGGCGACCTCAATACGCTTAGCCCCGACGAAGATAAGGTGGCGATTGGGTCACGCCTCGCGCAAAATTTGGGAGTTAGAGTTGGTCAAAGTATCACCATAATCAACCCTGCAGGCCGGACAACGCCTTTTGGCACCGTTCCGCGCGAGATTTCATATGAAGTGGCTGCTATTTTTGAGGTCGGCGTCTATGATTATGATAAAGCATTTGTGATTATGCCCATTGAGCGTGCGCAATTGCTTATGCTGCTGGGCGACGAAATAGGCATGATTGAAATTAAGACCGAAAATCCGGACAAAGTGAATGAAATTCTCGCCCCGCTGTTGCCGAAGCTCGAGAATAGAGGGCTTATCGTCGACTGGAAGAGCATGAATGCCTCGCTGTTCGAGGCGCTGGCGGTCGAGCGGGTCGCCATGTTTGTAGTTTTGTCTATCATCGTCCTTGTTGCTGTCTTCAACATATTATCATCCCTGATCATGTTGGTGCGCGCAAAAACCCGCGACATTGCGATATTGCGGACAATGGGGGCATCACGCAAATCACTGCTTCGCATTTTCATGACGGTAGGGTTGCTGATCGGCTCATCTGGCATTGTGCTTGGATTGATACTAGGCGCAATATTTCTGTATTTTAGACAGTCGGTTGTGAACTTTATCCAATTCGTTACTGGGCAGAATTTGTGGGACCCATCCATCCGCTTCCTCACCGAATTGCCCTCTCGGACTGATCCAGTTGAAGTGCTCGTTATCTGCGGGCTCGCTTTGCTATTCAGCTTCCTCGCAACCTTGTACCCGGCGCTCAAGGCAGCGAGTACCGACCCTGTTCAGGTGCTGCGCTATGAATAACATATTAGAGCTTGTCGATGTCCGCCGCAAATTTGTGCAGGGCGATGTCACGATAGAAGTCCTGCGCGGTATAGACCTTGTTATTGGTAAGGGAGAGCTGGTTGCCTTGCTGGGTCCATCCGGCTCAGGCAAATCGACCATGCTGCAAGCGGTTGGTCTTTTAGAAGGCGGATTTTCTGGCTCCATCAAGCTTGATGGCGAGGAGGTAAGCGCAGCCGGTGTTGATCGTCAGACCGAAATTCGTAAGCAGAAGCTTGGTTTCGTCTATCAGTTCCACCATCTGCTGCCAGACTTTGACGCGCTGGAAAATGTGATTTTGCCACAATTGATTTCCGATGCCGCGCCTGACGTTGCTCTAGAACGTGCTACCTATCTATTGACGCAGCTTGGGCTTGCAGAGCGCCTCCACCATCGGCCGTCAAAGCTATCTGGAGGTGAGCAACAACGCGTTGCCGTGGCGCGGGCGTTGGCGAATCGTCCTAAGCTGGTGCTTGCGGATGAGCCAACAGGAAATCTGGATGAGCACACTGCCGATATTGTGCTCGGCGAATTCATGGCGCTGGTGCGTCAAGAGGGCTCTTCGGCGATCGTGGCAACGCATAATGAGCGGTTGGCAGCCAAAATGGACCGCGTCGTGCGTCTGCAAGAAGGCAGATTGGGCTAAGCAGGGAGAACATCAATGTCGATTTATGATTTCACAGTAAAAATGCCTGGTGGCCAAGCCGAGGCCATGGAAGCCCATAAGGGTAAGGTTGTGTTGGTGGTGAACACCGCATCCAAATGTGGCTTCACGCCGCAGTATAAGGGGCTTGAGGCGTTGTATCGCCAGTATAAAGATCAGGGGCTGGAAATTCTGGCTTTTCCCTGCAACCAGTTCGGCGCGCAGGAGCCCGGTGACGCGCAAGAAATTCAGAATTTCTGTTCGCTAACTTATGATGTGTCATTCCCTCTGGCTGCAAAAATCGACGTTAACGGCGCGGATGAAGACCCGTTGTGGCATTATCTGAAGCAGCAGCAAGCCGGCCTTATGGGGTCACGTGGTATCAAGTGGAATTTCACGAAATTCCTGGTCGATCGTAAAGGTAATGTGGTTGCCCGCCATGGTCCGCAGGTCAAACCTGAAGCACTGGCGAAGGACATCGAGAAACTGCTCGCCGCAGCAGCCTGATTGTCCACAGCTTAGCCCAAAACTGGGTTTGTCGAATCATGCAGGTCATCTAACGTAGCCAGATGGCCTACGTTCCCTTTGTTCCTCTGCGCGTGTATTCCGCTTACACAATATTGGAAGGTGCGATTGAGCCTAAGGCGATTGGCGAGACTGCAAAAAAGCTCGGCTTTCCCGCTATTGCCATTTGCGATCGCAATGGTCTCTATGGCGTGATGCCATTTCAGGACGCGGCTAAATCCTATGGTGTGCAGCCGATCATTGGCGCGTTGCTTGGGATCCGGCGGCCATCCAGCGACGGTAAGTTCACACGCGACTGGTTGCCATTGTTTGCGCAGGATGAGAGCGGTTATAATAATCTGTGTCGCTTGGTCTCGATGGCACATCTTGATCGTCCAGAAGACCTCGACGCGCATGTGACATTGGAGCAGCTGGCCGCGCATAAAGATGGCCTTATTGCTCTTACAGGCGGTGCAGAGGGTGCGCTGGCTCGGCTGTTGAGTGAAGGGCAGCATGAAGCGGCATCCAGCTACCTGACGCGTCTTCAGGCGCTGTTTTCCGAGCATCTGTATATCGAACTCAGCAGGCGCAGCGATGCGGTAGAAGACGCTGCAGAAGACGCGCTCATTGACCTTGCTTACGCCCGCGACATCCCCTTGGTCGCGACAAATCCTGCCTTTTTTGCTGAGCCTGATTTCTTCGATGCGCATGATGCCATGCTGTGCATATCGGACGGCGCCTATATCGAAAGCACGGACCGCCGCCGCAGCAGTAAAGACACTTGGATCAAAACCGGCAAGCAAATGGGCGCGTTGTTCGCCGATGTCCCTGAAGCGTTAGCGAATACGCTCGTTATCGCGCAACGGTGCGCCGCCCTCGCGCCGTACCGAAGCCCCATATTACCAAGCCTTGCGGGTGACCGGGCCGCCGAGGATGCGCAATTGCGCGAGGACGGACGGCTTGGCCTTGAAAAGCGGCTTGAGATTGCAGGGATTACCGATCCCGCGGAACGGCAGCTGTATTTTGATCGGTTGAATTTCGAGGCCGATGTTATCTGCTCCATGGGCTTTCCTGGATATTTTTTGATCGTTGCCGATTTTATCAAATGGGCCAAGGAACAGGATATTGCGGTTGGGCCGGGCCGTGGGTCTGGTGCGGGTTCGCTTGTGGCGTGGGCGCTGACGATTACCGATCTTGATCCGATCAAACTTGGGCTTCTGTTCGAACGATTTTTGAATCCAGACCGTGTATCGATGCCGGATTTTGATATCGATTTCTGCGAAACGCGGCGTGGCGAGGTTATCCGTTATGTACAGAAAAAATATGGCTCGCGTCAGGTTGCGCAGATCATCACCTTTGGAAAATTGAAGGCACGCGCAGTTTTACGGGATACCGGACGCGTTTTGCAAATGAGCTATGGTCAAGTCGACCGACTGTGCAAGCAAGTGCCGAACCTCCCGGTTGACCCTTGGGACTTGAAGCGCGCGCTATCGGGAGTTGCGGAACTGCGCGAAGAATATCGGCGTGACGCCGAGGTGAAGCGTCTGTTCGATCTTGCAATGAAGCTTGAAGGTCTGCCACGGCACAGTTCGACGCACGCAGCAGGCGTGGTCATTGGTGACCGGGAATTGTCGGAGCTGGCGCCCTTGTACCGCGAGCCACGTTCGGACATGCCCGTCACGCAATTCGACATGAAATATGTCGAAAGTGCTGGCTTAGTTAAATTCGATTTTCTGGGACTGAAGACACTTTCTGTCCTGCAAAAGGGCAGCCAAATGCTCGCTAAACGCGGAGTGGAGATAAACCTTGACCTGCTGCCGCATGACGACCCAGCGGTATATGAGCTGTTGCAACGTGGCGATACCGTGGGTGTGTTTCAGCTTGAGTCCGAAGGGATGCGGCGCACACTAGCCGCGGTGAAGCCTACCAATTTTGGTGACATCATCGCGCTCGTGTCGCTCTATCGGCCCGGGCCAATGGACAATATCCCCATGTTCGGCCGCCGCAAAAACGGCGAGGAGAGTATTGAGTATCCGCATCCGTTGTTGGAACCGGTGTTAAACGAGACCTATGGTATTTTCGTCTACCAAGAACAGGTCATGCAAGCCGCGCAGATTCTTGCAGGCTACAGCCTTGGGGAAGCCGATTTGCTTCGCCGTGCGATGGGCAAGAAAATTCAGGCCGAAATGGATGCCCAGCGCGAACGGTTTGTCAGCGGTTGCGCCACCCACGCGATCACACCCAACCGCGCGAACGAACTGTTCGATTTAATCGACAAATTTGCTGGCTATGGTTTTAACAAAAGTCACGCCGCAGCGTATGCTGTTCTCGCTTATCAAACCGCTTGGTTGAAGACGCATCATCCTGAAGAATTTTATGCAGCATCGATGTGCTTTGACATGCATCAAACCGACAAGTTGGCCATTTTTATGGACGATATGCGACGGCTTGACGTTGTTTGTTTACCGCCTGAAATCAACCGAAGTGAGGCCGAGTTTATCGTCGAAACGAACGCACATGGCGAGCATGCCGTGCGCTACGCACTGGGCGGCATTAAAAATGTTGGCGAACGGGCCATGGAGATTTTGGTCGCGGAGCGCATGTCATCTGGGCTGTTCAAAAGCCTTGATGACTTTGCCAACCGCGCAGACCCCAGCCAAATCAACCGCCGCAGTCTTGAAAATTTGGCAGCAGCAGGTGCGTTCGATGCGTTAGAGCCAAACCGCGCGGCCGCGCATGGAGCTGCAGAAACTCTGTTGGCTGCGGCGCAGTCCGCGCGGGATTCGCGCGAAAGCGGGCAGGGTGGTCTCTTTGGCGAGGGCGGGTCAGACATGGCTGTGCTTCGGATCGACAGCAGCCTGTGTTGGGCTCCTGCCGAGCAAATGAATCAGGAAAAGGACGCTTTCGGCTTCTACTTTTCTGCACATCCTTGCTCGCAATATGATGCGCTTGCCATGAGCCATGGCGCAAAGCCCTATGCTGTTTGGCTCGAAAGCGGTCCAATACCAGAGGGCGTTCGGAGGGCCGCTACTATGTCGGCGCTTATCGAGGGAATACGTTGGCGCGAATCCCGCAAAGGCAAGCGCTTCATGATTGCGGATTTTTCTGACAATAGCGGCCAGTTTTCGGTACGCTGCTTTGACGAAACTGTTGGAACCCAGCTGGCCGAATGGGCAAAGGATGCGGAGTGCCTTTTGCTCCACTGCGAAATGGATATGCGGCCAGGGGATGAAACTCCAAATTTTTCGGTGAAAAGCGTTAAGCCACTGAGCAGTCTGACGAGCTTATCGCGGCTGAAGATGCAGTTTGACGTTACGACAGAGGCCGCGTTGTTGCAGCTAGCGCAAATGGTTGCACCGCTTGACGGCGGCCGAAGCGAATTAGTTATAAAAACGCGCGCTGCAGATGGTCGGTGGGTGCAGATTGTCCTGGGCCGCCGATACCAGATTGATGCGTCCTTGCTCGATCAAATTCGGGCAATTGACGGCATTGAAAATGTAGAGCTTGCGCCCCTCGGCCCAGTTTTGGCATTAGTGCATTGATTGCTAAATAAACATTGAATAAAAAATGCGTCAGCTTCAATTGACGACGTAATGTGAGGGAGAGAATTTGATGCGCGGCACCATGCAGGATTGGGACCTTCGCGTTCCCCATTTGATTGACTACGCGGCGCGCGAGCATGGTACGCGCGAAATCGTTACCCGCTGGACCGATGGGACGATGGAGCGGACCAACTGGGCAGGTGTAGCGGGAGAGGCGCGTAAGCTGTCGCAAGCCTTTACCGCTCTTGGCCTTCAAAAGGGCGATCGCATTGCCACCTTTGCGATGAACCATCATCGGCATTTGGCGGCTTGGTATGGCGCGATTGGCTTTGGCGGTGTTATTCACACCGTTAACGTGCGGCTGTTCGACGAAGACCTAATCTATATTATGAACCATGCCGAAGATAAGGTGCTGATGTATGACGCGATGTTCCAGCCCATCATTGACAGGTTGAAACCGCATCTGAAGACCGTCGAGCATTACATCGTCTTTGATCGTGACGATAGTTATGGCGTCTTTATCGCTGCGCAAGATGGCAATTACGAATGGGCAACCGGTGACGAGCGGGATGCTTGCATGCTCTGCTACACCAGCGGCACGACGGGCAACCCCAAGGGGGTCTTATATCAGCACCGATCAACGGTGTTGCACGCAATGGCCGAAATCGCGCCAGCAATTTTTGACCTCAGCCCACAAGCAGTACTGCTGCCAATCGTTCCAATGTTCCACGCCGCGAGCTGGGGACTGCCCTTCGCAGGCGCTGCGGCTGGCGTAAAATTTATGTTTTCAACTACCAATGATGCAGCGACCTTGCATGGCCTAATGCTTCAGGAAGGCGTCACGCATAGCGCAGGCGTGCCAACAGTCTGGCTTGCTATGTTCGCACATTTGGATGCAGAGGCTGCGGCGGGCCGCGATGCGACGCTTGGCAAACTGCGACTTGTTACCATTGGCGGTTCGGCTGCTCCGCGTGCTATGATCGAGCGCTTGATGAAATCTGGCGTTCGCGTAGCCCACGCATGGGGCATGACAGAAACGTCGCCTATTGGCACGATGGGTGCGCCAACGCCCAATTGGGATGATTTAACACTCGATGAACAGATTGATGTTGTATGCAAACAAGGCCGCACGCCATTTGGCGTTGAGCTGCGGGTGATTGACAAGGATGGCAATGTGGCGCCGCGCGATGGGGTGACATCTGGCGCCCTACAAATTCGGGGGCCTTGGGTGATTAAGCGTTATTTTAAGGCAGAAGCCGACGCTGTTGATGCCGACCAGTGGTTTGACACCGGCGACGTTTCGTTACTTCACCCCGACGGCACGATGCAAATTACTGACCGAGTCAAGGATGTCATTAAGTCCGGTGGTGAGTGGATCAGTTCAGTCGAGCTTGAGAATATCGCGGTTGGCTGCCCAGGTATTGCAGAGGCAGGTGCCATTGGTATTGCGCACCCCAAATGGGACGAGCGGCCCGTTCTGATCGCCGTGAAGAAACCGGGTGCGGAGGTCGACGAAGCAATGGTGAAGGCCTATCTGGCCGAGCGTATCGTCAAATGGTGGATGCCCGATCGGGTGCTTTTCGTAGACGAACTGCCGCATACGGGTACCGGTAAAATTCAGAAAGTGGCACTTCGCCAGCAATTTAAGGACTTTGTGCTGGGGGATTGAGGTAAAAACCACGTTGTCCTTTACCTAAAATAGGTTGAGATTTGGCGGCAGAAGCAGAGGCCTCATAGCCTTCATTTTGCCCGTTGCACATGAATGAGAACAAAAAGAAATAGACTAAACTTCGCGCAATCGGGGCATGAGTTCGACAAAGTTGCAGGGGCGATGACGGCTATCTAGCTGGTGCACCAAAATCTGATCCCAACCGTCCTTTACCGCGCCGTTTGATCCGGGCAGCGCGAAAATATACGTACCCCGGGCAAGCACAGCGCAAGCTCTCGACTGAATGGTGGATGTGCCAATGCTTGCAAAGCTCAGCCAACGGAACAATTCCCCGAACCCAGGAATTTCCTTAGTTTTAACGCGATCCAACGCCTCGGGTGTCACGTCCCGTCCGGTTAATCCCGTGCCGCCGGTCGAAATCACAACGTCGACTTGATCGTCATCAATCCAATTGTGCAAGCGTGCGGTAATTAACGTGGTATCATCGCGTAAGATGGTTCGGTCGACGATGTTGTGGCCAGCGGCGATGATCCGTTCGGCCAAAATGTCGCCGCTGGTGTCATGGTCAATACCACGTGTATCGGAAACTGTTAGAAGCGCGATGTTCACGGGCCTGAACACCCTATCGTTATCGAGTGGCAATAGTGCCTCCTAAAATTCGGCGCGCAGTAACGTTGCCATTGGCGTCTGGAAATTTGGGCCACATATATTGAGCTAAGCCTTTCAAGCTTCCCGATGCTTTTTTCTCGCGCATCTCGTAAATCCAGTAATTACGTAATATTATCGATACGTAACCACGTGTTTCCCAATAGGGAATGGACTCAATAAACAACAAAGGATCACCATTGTCCCTAATTTCGCTGTTCCAGCGTATAAGCGGCGAGGGGCCGGCATTATAAGCTGCTATCACTTTGGGAAGTAGGCCACCTGTCGCCGGCATATCACGCAATTTTTCAAGGTAGGACTGCCCATACTCAAGGTTAACAGAGGGGCGGTCGAGTTCAGATGCAGTAAAGGCTGCGCCCCGCGCGCGCGCCATGTCTTGGGCTGTTCCTGGGCGTACTTGCATAAGGCCGCGCGCCCCAGCGGGGCTGATGACGTCTGTACGGAAATTGGATTCCTGCAGCGTATGTGCATAAACCAAAGCAGGCGTGACGCGCCAGCCGCCACTGGGTTCCCAATTGGGCATCGGATAGCGCGCCATGGCGTTACTTTGATCCCGCGACGGACCATAATGGCCAAGCCAAAATTGCGTTGATGCCAAGTTTAGCGTGCCAGCCAATTGCGCGAGGTTTGCGTGTTGCCGCGCGTCACCAATTCTCGCCTGATGGCGCAACGCCACGTCAGCCAATTTGTTTTGACCGATTTCTGCAAGCCCAACTGCTAGCGCAGCATTCTCTTGGTCTTTCAGGCTTGCCCAATCCAGCTTAGCAATTTTAGCCGCTTTACTTGCTATTGGGACCATGCCGAGCGTTTCACTCGCGAGTATCCCGTAGAATGTTTCTGGCAACTGCGCAGCTTTTTGCATTTTGGGCTGAAAATATTGTGGTTGTTTTATCGCCATGGCCGCCCGTGCGCCCCAAAACAGCCCAGCCGCCTTCAAGTCGTCATTTACTGCCAGGCGCGATACATACCCAAATGCGTCAAAAGCTGCTGCATATTCACGCAGACGCCAAGAAGCGAGCCCTCGAACCCATGCAGCTTGTGTGCTCCAATCACCGCCTGCCAACTGGGCTTCGGACGCAACCCGCTTTGCAGCTGCGTCGTCATTTTCGATGTAATAGGACCAAGCGACGCGATACCGTAATTCGGTCAATGCTTCAGGCGATAACTCGGCAGCCTTGGTTCCCAAAAACTGTTCTGCGGCCAGCGACTGATCATTCTTTATAAAAATCTGCAATTCCGCGCGGATATCATCGCTCGCAATATTTGTCGGCAAATCGCGTTTTGGCGCGCCGCCAAGCCATGAAAAGCGCCGGATTCCTGGCCTACTTGGCAAAGCTTCTGCACCCCGTTTACGCGCCATGGCCCCCAACTGCTCCGCCTGTGGTAAATATGGCGCAATCTCAAGTAATGCTTGTAACTGGGTGGCTTCAACCTTTGGGCTATTTGGCGCGACATACAGTTCAGCGCGCGCCATTGCCGACATGGGGCCTCGCGGGGCGGCGTCAATCAGACGTGCGGCTTCATCCCATCTCTCTGTTCGGATGGCATTATAGATTGCGGAAAACAGAATTTTTTCTTTTGCGTTGAGAACATCAGGCGCGAGCTGAGGGGATAGGATAGCCCGAAATTCCTCACTATTATTCGCAACTGCTGCCGAAAAAGGGGATGCAGCCACAGCAATTGCTAGCCATTTCGCCCTGATACTCATTGAACTTGCCTTTTCCCAAACATCTGCAAATCTCTCCACGCCTCTGCCTTCATCGCAGGTCGCGCGACGAGGGTTCGCGGATGAAATGTCGCCAACACCGCTATGTTTAGGCCATCATGATTGATATTTCGCAACTCTGCCCGCGCATTCATTAGATTTTCGCTTAACAGAGCTTTGCATGCGGACGCACCGAGTATCACCACCGATTTGGGCCTAATCAGCTTTATCTGGTGCATCACAAACGCTGCCAGCTCGGGAAAGTCGTGCTCGGGGACTTCCGCTGTCGACGGCATACTCGTTGCCATCCATGTGCAGTAGCAGTCGCTACTTTCTATACCGATGGCCCCCATCATACGGCGCAGCAGAGCAGCGTTCGCTTCGCTTGAAGTGTCCGAGGAACCGATAATGTCTGGCAAGTCTGAAACAATCATGATGTCACAGCTGTCTGGACCAATCGGCGCATAACGCAAAGGACCATAGCCGTTGCCAGGGAGAGGAGCGCCATGTGCCACCAATTCGCGTAAAGACGAAATGTCTTCCGGCCAGGCGACAGACGGAGCAGTGGACGCAGAACGTATTTCTGGCGTGGCAGACGTTTTCATAGGCGGTATGGGGTTGTTAGAAGGCAATTCTTCTGCGAGCCAGTTGACGCTAGTTTCGCTAACAGCCGCGTCCAGTCCGGCAAGTTCCCACCAGCCAGTTAGCGATTCAACCACATTAAATGCAGTAATTTCTCCCCGAACCCCCATAAATCCCTTCAGTCACCAGTTGACGGCGGGGTCAATTGCTTGGCATGGCAATTTCCACAAGCTGTTCGAATATCGGGATGGCCTGAATTACATGCCGGGTAAAGGATAAAGGCAATGAGTGAACGCGAGTCGATGCCCTATGATGTTGTTATTGTTGGCGCGGGGCCAGCAGGCCTTTCGGCCGCGATACGCATAAAACAGCAATCGCGGGACACCAGTGTTTGCATTCTTGAAAAAGGATCAGAGGTTGGCGCACATATTCTTTCTGGTGCGGTCATCGACCCCAAGGCGCTTGATGAACTGCTCCCAGATTGGCGCAATATGGGCTGTTCGCTGGCCGACACGCCGGTGAATGACAATCAGCATTGGATTCTTACTAAGACCGGCAAGTTCAACATGCCGCATTTTCTGACCCCGGGCTTTATGCATAATAAGGGCACCTACACCGGATCGCTGGGTAATCTGTGCCGCTGGCTTGCGGGGCAAGCTGAAAATCTTGGTGTAGAAATTTTCCCCGGCTTTTCGGGGGCAGAAATACTTTATAACAGCGACGGTTCGGTAAAGGGTGTAGCGACGGGCGACATGGGCATCGCCCGCGATGGCAGCCATAAAGACGATTATATGCCCGGCATGGAATTACATGCAAAATATACTTTCTTTGCCGAAGGTGTGCGCGGTCATCTCACAAAATTGCTGAAGCCGCAATTTGCGCTCGATAAAGACTGCGAGCCACAGGTTTACGGAATTGGTATTAAAGAATTGTGGGACATTCCGCCCGAGCAGCATTCCGCGGGCCGCGTCATTCACAGCCAGGGCTGGCCTTTGACTGATGCAAATGGCGGCGCATTTTTGTACCATCATGCGAACAATCAAGTAGCCTTGGGCTTTGTCGTTTGGCTCAACTATTCGAACCCTTATCTGTCACCGTTCGAAGAATTTCAGCGTTGGAAAACGCATCCAGAGGTAAAGAAGATACTCGCTGGGGGGCGTCGCGTCTCTTATGGCGCGCGTGCGATCAGCGATGGTGGCTGGCAGTCGGTACCAAAGCTGGCTTTCCCTGGCGGCGCATTGATCGGGTGTTCAGCCGGTTTCGTAAATGTTCCGCGGATCAAGGGTTCGCATACGGCGATGAAGTCCGGCATGTTGGCCGCTGATGCCGCTGTTGAGGCATTGGCCGCTGGCCGCGAACATGACGCGCTGACATCTTATCAGACAGCTTATGAAAATAGCTGGATTTACAAAGAATTGCGAATGGTCCGCAACGTCCTACCGCTGGTGGAGAAATACGGCAATGTGGTCGGAACGGCGCTTGCCGGTATCAATATGTGGCTGGAGAATTTTGGTATTCGCATGCCGTTCACGATGAAGCATCATCCTGACCACAAGGCGCTTAAAAAGAAAGATACCGCCGAACGCATCGACTATCCGAAGCCCGACGGCGTTTTCAGCTTTGACCGGTTGTCATCAGTGTTCCTGTCGAACACCAACCATGCCGAAGATCAGCCAATTCACCTGCAGGTCAAGGACATGGACCTTCAAAAAACCAGCGAGTTCATGGAATTTGCGGGCCCATCGACACGTTATTGCCCTGCGGGCGTGTATGAGTGGATTGAGGAAGAAGGCAAAGACGCGCGTTATCAGATCAACGCCCAGAATTGCGTGCATTGCAAAACATGCGACATCAAGGACCCTAACCAGAATATCAATTGGGTGACGCCAGAAGGCGGCGGAGGGCCGAACTACCCCAATATGTGATTGGGATAGCGTTTGGGCTGTTGGCCAGGGTTTAAAGGCGTTTTGTGGATCATTCTGAAGTTGCCTTCGCAAAAATCAATCTTGCCCTGCATGTTCGGCGGCGACGGGCAAATGGCTATCATGATATAGAGACGTTGTTTGCGTTTGCGCAAGGTGGCGATGTTTTACATGCACATGTTTCAGATGCATTGAGCCTTGAAATGGACGGGCCATTCGGGAGTGGTCTCGCTGCAGATGATACCAATCTGGTACTTCAGGTAGCCGCATTGTTACAGTCGCATTTTGGAGTATCGCAAGGCGCAGCCATTCGGCTTGATAAGCAACTGCCGATTGCTTCGGGCATTGGTGGTGGTTCCGCAGACGCCGCGGCTACAGCACGGCTTCTGAACCGACTTTGGGGATTGAATTTATCCGAACCAGCAATGGCCGACATCCTCGCACCCTTGGGCGCAGATATTCCCGCTTGCGTATTTAGCCGGCCAAGCTTTGGCGTCGGCACTGGTACGGACCTTGAATTTTTGGATGATAGCAGCATCACTGCACGGCATCTGTTGCTGGTTAACCCGCTTGAATCAGTCTCAACAGAGGCGATATTCAAGGCGTGGGGTGGCTTGGACGGCGGTGCTGTCGGCCGCGGTGGTATCTGGGAAGCGGCAGTCGCCGGGCGCAATGACCTTGCACCGATGGCTTCGGACATTTGCCCGATGATTACAAACATTTTGGAACGGCTTTCGCAGGCGAACCCTGCGCTATCGCGTATGTCTGGGTCTGGAGCTACATGTTTTGCCTTGTTTGATGATGCAGCATCGCTGGACAGCGCAAGATCAAGGCTTGATCCACATTGGTGGACCATGGCCACTATGCTGCGATGAAGGACCTGCCGTTTGAGATATTAGGGACACCGCGCAACGGTGGCTTCCTGATCATCGGTGATCACGCGTCAAATGATGTTCCTGACGATATTGTTCTTGGCATTGATCGACCGGTTCTCGACACCCACATTGCCTGGGACATTGGCGTTGCAGCAGTAGCGGGTTTGATAACGCAACATATGGCCTTTGCGGCCTATTTGGGGGGGTATTCTCGCCTCGTTGTCGACTTGAACCGTGATGAACTCGATCCTGCTGTGATGCCGCTTTCGAGTGATGGCATCGTCATCCCAGGCAATAACATCGCGCCAGATAACCGGAAAGCAAGGCTCTTGCGGTTCCACAGACCTTACCATGACTATTTGAAGGACTTGCTGTCGGAACACAGGCCATCACTGATCTTGTCGTTGCATAGCTTTACACCAGCCTTAGAGAGCAAACCCAATGAGTTCCGGCCTTGGGAAGTCGGCGTGTTGTATAATAAACAGGAGGCGGCGTCTAAGCTTGCCATTCCGTTCCTTGAAAATGCAGGATATATTGTAGGCGACCAATTGCCTTATTCGGGCAAGCAGCTGAACGCGACGATGAACCGCCATGCGGAGGCCAATGACATACCATATATCGGTATTGAGATGCGGCAAGATTTAGCCTGCACGCCTTCAGGCCAAGCAAGATTTGCACGTATATTGTCAGATATGTGCCATTTTGTGTCGGAACGACTTGGCTAATCAGCACAAAAACGCTTAAAACACAGTCTTGAAACGGAGTGTACGATGTCCAACCAGTTCGATAAGTCCAAATTGCCAAGCCGTCATGTGTCCGTAGGACCAGAGCGCGCGCCACATCGCAGCTATTATTACGCGATGGGTTTAACTGCCGAGGAAATTGCGCGGCCATTTGTCGGTGTGGTATCCGCTGGTAATGACAGTGCTCCGTGTAACACGACGCTTGATGCCCAAGCGGATATAGCGCGTGTGGGTGTAGAACAAGGCGGCGGTATGCCCCGTCGTTTCAATACGATAACAGTGACTGATGGCATCGCCATGGGCCATCAAGGGATGAAGTCCTCCCTTGTCAGCCGTGAAGTCATTGCAGACTCAGTCGAGCTGTCCGTGCGTGGGCATTGTTACGACGCGCTTGTCGGCTTTGCGGGCTGCGACAAGTCGTTGCCCGGCATTATGATGGCGATGTTGCGCCTGAACGTGCCATCCATATTCGTGTATGGCGGGTCCATATTGCCAGGTCGTCACAACAACAAAGATGTGACCGTCAAAGATGTGTTTGAAATTGTTGGAAAATATGCGGCAGGCGCCTGTCCTTTGTCAGAACTTGAAGAACTTGAGCGCGTTGCCTGTCCGGGCCATGGCGCGTGTGGTGGTCAATATACTGCGAATACTATGGCGTGCGTTGGGGAAGCGATCGGCCTTTCGTTGCCCAACAGCAATATGGCGCCTGCGCCTTACTCCACGCGTGACCAGATTGCGCATGCGGCAGGCTTTCAAGTGATGGAATTGCTCGCGCGCAATATCAGGCCTCGTGACATTTGTACGCGCGAAGCCTTTGTAAATGCTGCAAGGATTGTTGCGGCAACGGGTGGATCGACCAATGGTGCATTGCATTTGCCCGCGATGGCGCATGAGGCAGGTATAGATTTTGACCTGTTCGATGTGGCGGAGGCATTCAAAACCACACCTTATATGGCCGACCTTCAACCCGGTGGGCAATTCGTTGCGCGCGACATGTATGACGCCGGCGGTGTGTATATGCTGATGAAGTCGTTGTTGGGCGAAGGCCTTTTATTCGGTGACTGCATGACCGTCACGGGCAAAACGCTCGGTGAGAACATTGAAAAAATTACGTGGAACCCAGATCAAAAAGTGATTTATCCTGCAACAGCGCCGATAACGCCGACAGGCGGCGTTGTAGGGCTTCGCGGAACGCTTGCCCCCGATGGCGCAATTGTGAAGGTCGCTGGCATGGACCGGCTTACGTTCACGGGACCTGCCCAAGTGTTTGATTGCGAGGAGGATTGCTTCGCCGCCGTCGAAGCACGGCAAATCCGTGAAGGGTCGGTTATTGTGATCCGTTACGAAGGGCCAAGGGGCGGCCCTGGCATGCGTGAGATGCTCTCTACGACAGCTGCATTATATGGGCAGGGCATGGGCGAGAAAGTTGCGCTCATCACCGATGGGCGTTTTTCCGGTGCAACGCGGGGCTTCTGCATTGGTCATGTTGGGCCTGAAGCAGCATTGGGCGGTCCCATTGCATTGATCGAAGATGGCGATGAAATAATGATCGACGCCGAAACAGGTGTAATTGATCTGAATGTTGCCGCCGAAATACTTGAAAATAGGAAAAAAAGCTGGAAACCGCGCGAAACGGATTATCAGTCTGGTGCCATTTGGCGTTATGCGCAGAATGTTGGGCCGGCCTATAAGGGCGCAGTGACGCATCCCGGCGGTGCTGCCGAAACCCACGTTTACGCCGATATCTAAGTGCTTCGGCGTCACCTTGCTGCTGAATGCGTTGGCAGGCTGCTGAGGTGACGCCGGTTACCCGTCACCCCGATGGTGGGTTCCGGCGTTTCAGTATCCTCACCGATGGCCGTGGCCTTGCAGCGGCGGATAGTTTTGATGCAACGGGTGTGGCTTACCAAACGCCGACGGCCAAAGACGCCAGTTGATTGCTTGGCCCTTCACGGGCATGGGGCGGTATGGAAATTACCGAAGAGATTATCAGGGTTGCCGCACGCGGCGACGGTGTAACCGCAAATGGGCGTTATGTGGCGCTTGCGGCTCCTGGCGACAGTGTAGATCCATCCGGCGGCCTTATCCACGGCCCCCATCATGTGCCCCCACCATGCCAGCATTTTCCTTTATGTGGTGGTTGCCAATTACAGCATCTAGACGAAGACAGCCTGCGACTGTTCATTGCCGAGCGTGTCACGCATGCTCTGGCCACGCAGCAGGTCGAGATCGGCGAGGTGATGCCTGTTCATCTATCGCCGCCAAAAACCCGCCGTCGCATTGCGGTCCGTTCAGCTTGGGCTGGCAAGCAATTTCAGTTGGGTTTCAGTACCGAAAAAAGTCATCGCATCATTGACGTCAGGCAATGTGACGTCATGGCGTCAGAGTTGTTTGCGTTGCTTGTGCCAATTCGGACATTACTTGAGCCACGGCTAAACCGTGCGCGTCAGGTGCAAATTAAATTGGCGATGGTTGACCAGGGCGTTGACGTTCTCATCGAAAACTGGATTGCAAATGATCTCGATACGCATGAATTGCTGTCCGAATTTGCCAAAACCCACAATCTCGCGCGGCTGTCGCTTGATGAAGGTTATGGCCCTGTTCCGTTTTATGAGCCTGAGCCCGTGACTGTAACGCTTGGCGGAGTTGCTGTCGGGTATCAGCCTTATGGCTTCCTTCAGGCCACCGTCGACGGCGAGGCTGCGTTGGTGAACGCCGTAAAAGAAATCGTCGGCAGCGATACTATCATCGCAGACCTTTTTGCTGGGTCAGGAACTTTTGCGCTGTCGATGGGTGCAGGTCGGAAGATTTATGCCGGTGAGGCCGATCTTCAGGCGAGCCTTGCTTTAAAGGCTGCTGCCGGGCGCAGTGGCAGGACGATATTTGCCGAACATAGAGATCTGTTCCGGCGGCCATTGACGCCTGAGGAATTGAATAAATTTCAGACTGTAGTCCTTGATCCGCCTCGTGCGGGCGCGAAGGAACAGGTTGCGCAACTTGCAGCGTCTAACGTGGCAAATATTGCCTATGTCAGTTGTAACCCAGCGAGCTTTGCGCGCGACGCCAAAACGCTGGTGGCCGCTGGATACAGGTTGCAGCGGATATGGCCCGTAGGACAATTTCGCTGGTCAACCCATATCGAGCTGGTTGGGCATTTTAGCCGTTAGTTTAACAGCACCGCCATTACGGCATGTACTACAAGCATTATGAGCGCCAATGATGACAATGCAAACAGTGCAAAGCGGATAACAACGCGGTTAGACAATATTTGAACGAGGCTGTGCGCCACACGTAGACCGACATAAACCCACGCAATGGTTGCATTCAGATTGTCGCCCTGACCTACCAAGGCAAGTGTCAAACATACTGCATAAAATACCGTAGGTGCTTCATGTAAGTGATTGTAATTATCTGCAACCCACGAAGCTTTTTCTTCGCCTTTAGCTATAAGAGCATCGCGCAAAGCTCCGCTCGAGGAACCAACAATTTTCGTTCCGTCAATCCCGGCGCGGTTCATGGCAGGTATGCGCGTGGCATACATCCATATCCAGATAATCATTGTCCATGCCGCAAGCGCGACGACTGGTCCTAAAATACTACTTTCCATAAAATTCCCCCTTAAATAGTTGCGATCAAAGCCTGTATTGCCAAGATCGTTAGGCAAAGTGTTGATAATAAAAAGAACATGAAGCGGATGCTGACGGTATTAACCGTTGCCTGCCAGATGCTGTGAATGACACGTAGAACGGTGTAGCCCCATGCCAACGCGACCGACAGGTCCGTCGCTCCACCTGAAAGCGCCAATATCATAATGGTGGCGTAGAATATTGTCGGCTGTTCCATAAGATGCGCGTAATTGTGCGACTTCCACGCCACTGATGGCGGCACATTGGGGTCAATGTCTTGGCCTCGCCCACCCGGCGCAGCCTGTTTGAGATCCATACCGATCTTTGACATGGCAGGAAGGCGTGTACCCGCCATCCAGAACAACATTATGATTGACCAGACCACCAACGCGGCTGCTGGCGCCAATATATCCGTATTCATGAAAAAAACCCTCCCCGTCGACTGATGGGGAGGGTGGTGCAGCTCTGGTAAATTGTCAAATGTAACTTAGATTTTTGAGCTTTGTGAACGCTTTGCGCGGACCCCTGCGTCATTGGCTGGTGCCCAACCGTAAAGTGTGGCCATCGGCTGATCCTCAACGATAAGCGTTTCGGTTTCACCAAAGCCGTTAAACTCGGTACGCATCGCGCAGCCATACGCGCCGATCATGCCAACTTCGATATAATCACCAGCTTGCACGTCATCAGGCAAGATGAACGGCCCTGCCATATGGTCCATATCGTCGCAGGTGGGCCCGTAGAAGCTGAATTCAGCCATCTGAGTACCAATTGAGGTCTCGGACCGCTGAAGGGCCACAGGGAAGCGCCAGCCGATATGTGCAGCATCAAATAAGGAACCATAAGCGCCGTCGTTGATAAACAACTCTTTTCCGCGACGCTTCTCAACCTTCACCAATAACGACGCATATTCAGCGCATAATGCACGGCCCGGTTCGCACCAAAGCTCCGCGGAGTAGCTGATCGGCAGGTCTTCAAAGCAGTTGTGAATGACGTCGAAATAGCCCTCAAGCGGCGGCGGCTCCATTCCGGGGTAGACGGACGGAAACCCACCACCGATATCAACGATATCAACGGTAACAGAAGCCTCGACAATCGCGGCGCGGACATGCTCCATAGCCTCGGCATAAGCGGTTGGCGCCATGGCTTGGCTACCTACATGAAAGCAGATCCCAAGGCTGTCTGCGACTTGACGCGTGGCAACCAGCAAGTCTGCGACTTCAGACGGATCAGTACCGAACTTTGAGGCAAGGCTCAACTTTGCGTGGTCGGAAGAGACGCGAATGCGCACGCACAATTCAAGATCTGTCGCGCCATTTGTGGCGCGCACGATCTTTTCCAGCTCGTCATGACTGTCGAGGCTGAATGTGCGAACATTATGGTTGTGATATGCCTGCGCGATAGCGCGCTCGCTTTTGACTGGGTGCATGAAGCAAAGCTTCGCATCGGGGAGGAATTTGTGGACCAACCGCACTTCGCCCAGGGATGCAACGTCATAATGCGTTATGCCAGCTTCCCAAAGGGTCTCAAGCAGTGCAGGCGATGGATTGGCTTTTACGGCATAAAGCGACTGGCCCTGAAACTTCTCAACGAAGAAACGGGCAGCGCGCGTAGCGGCGTGCGGGCGGATTAGCGTGATTGGTTCGTCCGGGCGAAGCGCGCGGACTACAGCAAGTGCGTCAGTGTTCTCGTACAATTCAAGGGACCCCCAAAAGATGATATAAAACAACAAGGCTGCCTTGCGGTTATTGGAAGTCCCCCTGGGGCAGCGGACGTGCGCATTATCAAAAATTGGTGGGTTGTAAAGTGATTCGTTCGGGTTTTAGCTCAGCCGGTCCCTAAACTCGGTCCACTCGAATGTACGGACGCATTCGAGCGTGTCTGTCTCGCTATTCCAGAGCCAGAGTGAGGGCAAAGGCACTCCGTTAAAGGTGTTCGTTTTTACCATCGAATAATGCGCTTGATCCAGAAATGCGAAGCGTGCTCCAGGCTCTGCAGGAACGGGAAGAACATAATCTCCTATAATGTCTCCAGCTAGGCAGGATGGCCCTCCTAGACGCACTGGAGTGCCTTCCGAGCGCTCTGCGAGCATTGCCGGGCGATAGGGTGCCTCGATCACGTCAGGCATATGGCAGGTGGCACTAATATCAGTGATGCCGACCTGAATACCGTTCTCGAAAACATCGAGCAGTTCACCGATCAGTATCCCTGCATCAAGTGCAATCGCTTCACCAGGTTCAAGATAGACATCCAAACCCGTTTCTGCGCGTACATCTTTGATGAATGCGATAAGTTCGTCGCGCTGGTAATCTGCGCGCGTAATATGGTGGCCGCCACCAAAGTTCAGCCAGCGCAGTTGCCCGAAATAAGGAGCGATATGCGGCTTCAGTGCTTCCCATGTGCGCTTCAGCGGTTCGAAGTCTTGTTCGCACAGGCTGTGAAAATGAAGGCCCGAAACGCCTTCGATATGTTCTGCCTTTAACTGACTGATCGGAAAACCAAGCCGCGAACCCGGTGAGCAGGGGTCGTATTTAGGGACTTCGCCTTCCGCATGTTCGGGGTTAATCCGAAGGCCAACATCCACGCTATCATTCAGGAACGACACAAAGCGCCGATGCTGATGCGGACTGTTAAAAATGACATGATCGGATATTTCGACGATCTCGGCCATGTCAGATTCTTTATAACCAGCACAATAGGTCGCGATTTCGCCCCTGTAATAATCTCGCGCGAGACGCGATTCCCAGAGGCCAGAACTGCATACGCCATCAAGATATTCGCCAATGATAGGCGCCACTTTCCACATGGAAAATGCCTTCATCGCACACAATATCTTAGCACCGGACCGCTGTTTTACATCGGCCAATATGGAAAGGTTCCGCCGCAACGCAGCCTCATCCACCACAAAGGCCGGCGACGGCACGCGATAAAGGTTAAAATGGGCAAAAGCTCCCGGATCGCCTGCTTTGGTTTCCATTAGAACTGCAGCGGCCCATCAAGTTCCTTCACTTGCCAAGGGAGACCATGCAAATTGAGCATGTCCATGAATGGATCGGGGTCGAACTGTTCAATGTTCCACACGCCAGAGCCGGACCATTTGCCAGTTACCAACATCGCCGCGCCAATCATCGCTGGTACCCCGGTGGTATAGCTGACAGCTTGGTTGCCGGTTTCGGCATACGCATCTTCATGGTCGCAGATATTGTAAATGTAGAGCGTCTTTTCCTTGCCATCCTTGCCAACGCCAGTGGCGATACAGCCAATGTTGGTCTTGCCCTTGGTCGTTGGACCAAGCGAAGCGGGTTCAGGCAACACAGCCTTCAGAAACTGAAGCGGGACGATTTCCTTGCCTTCATACATCACAGGGTCGATACGAGTCATGCCGACCGCCTGAAGTACGTTCAGGTGGGTGATATAGGCGTCGCCAAAGGTCATCCAGAACCGAATGCGCTTGATTTCTGGTAGATGGGTTTTGAGGCTTTCGATTTCCTCATGATACATTAGATACATATTCTTCGGGCCGACCGCTTCAAAGTCGAAGCTTTGTTTCACTGACATCGCTGGTGTTTCCACCCATGCGCCATTTTCCCAGTGGCGCGCGACGGCAGTAACTTCGCGGATGTTGATTTCGGGATTGAAGTTTGTGGCAAAGGCCTGGCCATGGTCTCCGCCATTGCAGTCGAGAATATCAAGCGTGTCGATGCGGTCGAAATGATGTTTTTTCAGATAGGTTGTAAAAACGCTGGTCACGCCGGGGTCAAAACCTGAGCCCAACAATGCCGTAAGGCCAGCATTCTTATAACGATCCTGATAAGCCCACTGCCAATGATATTCGAACTTGGCGACATCAAGTGGTTCGTAATTTGCCGTGTCCATGTAATGAACGCCAGCAGCCAAACACGCATCCATAATGTTAAGGTCTTGGTAAGGCAAAGCAAGGTTGACGACCAAGCTTGGCTTGATTTGGTTCAGCAGCGCAGTTGTCGCGAGGACATCATCGGCATCAAGGCCATAGGTGTCGATATCAACGCCAGTGCGATCCTTGACTGACGCTGCGATCGCGTCGCATTTCGATTTGGTGCGGCTTGCAAGGCTGATATGACTAAAAATATCCGGGTTCATAGCCATCTTGTGGACTGCAACCGACCCGACGCCGCCAGCGCCAATTACCAATATCTTGCTCATCTGCAGTTTCCTCTTATCAGAGATTCGTTCAGCGCACGCATATAGGGGCCTTTTATGACAGGACAAGAATTGGCTGCGGCCATCAAGACGCCAACGCACGAAGGTGTGCAGCGGGCTATGACCAAAATTGCCGATATTCTGCCCAAGACACCGTTATTGCCGCTTGAGGTGGATGGCGTAACGCTTTGGTGCAAGGCCGAAATGCTACAACCCGTCGGCGCGTTTAAGATACGCGGCGCTTGGCATCGACTGTCCGATCTGAATGAAGAAGAATGCGCACGTGGCGTTGTTGGCGTGTCCAGTGGAAACCACGCCCAAGGCGTGGCGTGGGCGGCAAAGAAGCTTGGTATAGCCGCTACAATCGTCATGCCGTCCAATGCGCCGCAAATGAAACTGGAAGCTACAAAAGCACTGGGTGCTCAGGTTGTGCTGTACGACCGTGCGACTGAATCGCGTGATGAAGTTGCCGCCGGTTTGATCGCCCAAAATGGGGCGGCGCTGGTGCATGCCTTTGGTGATCCATGGGTCATTGAAGGGCAGGGTACTGCTGGTATTGAAATCGCAGAGCAGCTTGCAGCGTTTGGTTTGGGCGGTCCCGATATGATTGTCTCGTGCTGCGGCGGGGGTGGTCTGGCCTCCGGTCTAGCGTTGGCCTGTCCCGACGCAGACATTGCGATCGTTGAGCCCGAAGGCTGGGACGACATCATACGGTCGCTTGAGGCAGGCGAAATCCTACCCGTAAAAGACCTGACGCACCCAACCTATTGCGACGCACTGCAAACGCCGCAAACTTATCCTGTTAATTTTGAGATATTGCGCCGTCGCGTCTCCAACGGAGTGTCTGTTACAACGGACGAAGTCGTAACAGCCATGCGTGTGGTCTTTGAAAAGCTGCACCTGGTCGTTGAACCCGGCGGGGCAGTGGCGCTTGCTGCTGTGATTGCTGGTAAAATTCAACCGAAGGGCAACACCGCGATTACGCTGTCAGGCGGAAATGTCGATCTAAACGTATTTATGAAGTTACTTTCTCAAGCTGCCTGAGCGACAGGTATTTCCATCCGGCCCCAAATTTCAAGCAACGCCGAAGTCAAACCACGCATCATCTCCTCATTATGCTGAGGTCCAGGTGTGAAGCGCAACCGCTCGGTGCCGCGCGGCACTGTGGGGTAGTTAATTGGCTGCACATAAACGCCATATTCAGCGAGTAAAATGTCGCTGATCTTCTTGGCTTTAATAGGGTCGCCAACCATCAACGGCACGATGTGGGTGTTGCTCATCATCACAGGCAAGCCAGCATCGAAAAACAGTTTTTTGAGCATCGCTGCATTCGCTTGCTGTGCGTCGCGTTCTTCGCTTGAAGACTTTAAATGGCGCACTGCGGCCAACACACCGGCGACCAACACCGGCGACAATGACGTCGTAAAGATAAAACCAGGCGCATAAGAACGGATAACGTCGATGATATTCTGGTCAGCCGCGATATAGCCCCCCATAACTCCAAAAGCCTTACCCAGCGTACCTTCGATAATTGTTACGCGGTCAGCGACGGCATCCCGTTCCGAAATGCCACCGCCACGCGCTCCATACATACCAACGGCGTGCACTTCGTCACAATAGGTCAGCGCATTATACTTGTCTGCAAGGTCGCAAACCGCTCCAATAGGTGCTACATCTCCGTCCATGGAATAGACGCTTTCGAACGCAACCAGCTTTGGCACATCTGGATCGTCGGCCGCCAGTAATTCTTCAAGATGGGCTAGGTCGTTGTGCCGCCACACGCGCTTTTCACAGCCTGCATTGCGGATGCCAGCAATCATCGATGCATGATTGAGTTCATCTGAGTAGATTATGCAACCCGGCAGAACCTTGGCGAGCGTGGATAAGGTCGCGTCGTTCGAAACATAGCCAGATGTGAACAACAAAGCCCCATCTTTGCCATGCAAATCTGCCAGCTCATGTTCCAGTTCGACATGATAGTGGGTGTTTCCGCCGATGTTACGTGTGCCGCCAGATCCAGCACCAACGTCGTGGAGCGCGTTTTCCATCGCGCTAATGACGTCCGGATGTTGCCCCATGCAAAGATAATCGTTCGAGCACCACACCGTTATGTCTTTGGGTCCGTTATGTCCGGCAAAGCACCGCGCGTTAGGGTAATTACCCTTGTTCCTCAGAATGTCGATAAAAACGCGATAGCGACCTTCGGAATGAAGCCGGTCAATCGCTTTTTCAAAAATTGCGTTATAATTCACGGTTACTGACCCCGACGGTTGGACCGCGCACGCGGCTTATCGTTGCCCATTAATCGCGGAAAATGCAAAAATCTAGCGCGAACGACTTGCAACAAGCGTCATTCCAGTTTTGTTATTGTAATAGTTGCGTTCAGAGTGATGAGATCCGTGTCAAACTAAAGCCAGACAATGCCGGAAGCAACGTGTTTAGACTAGCAACTGGCCCGGTTGTTACGAAAGTTCCATTCTCGGGGTCGCCGGGCCAAGTTTGGTCCTTTGTCAAATGGTGAATGCGCCGTGCGATGCCTGCTGCGCCGTCAACAAATTCTACATGCGGTGCGGCAGCGCGTAACTCATCTTCTATCAGAGGGAAATGCGTGCAACCAAGCACAACGACATCAAGTCGTGCCCCATCTGGTTGGTCCATCAGCCCAGCCATGGCCCTTACATAAACAGCGGGATCAACTGGTTCACCGCGTATTTTTGCCTCGGCAGCACTTACAAGTTCAGGCGCAGCATGACGGAGCAACGCCATATCTGGCGCATGGTCCGCATAGAGTTTGTCAACGTAAGTTTGGCGGACTGTCGCATCGGTGCACAACAGCCCGATAACAGCGCTTTGCGTTGCTTCTGCCGCTGGTTTAATGGCCGGAACAGTACCCACCACCGGCACGTCTAACGCGGCTCGCACATGCGCCAGTGCGATTGTGCACGCGGTATTGCAGGCAATCGTGACAAGACGCGGCTTGTAACGTTCAACCAGGCGGCCGAGCAAAGCAGGCACCCGCGCCGAAACCTCCGCCTCGGTTTTGGTTCCGTAAGGCAGTCCTGCATAATCAGCTGCAAAAACAATCGGAGCGTTGGGCAAAGCGGCTTGGACGGCTTTCAGGACCGAAAGCCCGCCAATGCCGGAATCAAAAAACAAAAGCGGCGCGCTGCTTGGAACAATCGACATGCGGTATCGATAAACGGTAGCGGCTGTGCTGGCAAGCCGACAGCCTTGAGCATGCGGAACGAAACAGCTACGCAATACAGATATTTAAAGGATTCGTGTGGTGAGTGATCTTTGGTTCAACATGGTTGTCGGTCTTGTGCTTGGCTATGCGCTTGGCGCCATCCCTTTCGGTTTGCTCCTGACGCGCTTGTCTGGTGGTGGCGACATCCGAACAATCGGCTCAGGGAACATAGGCGCCACCAACGTACTGCGCACAGGACGCAAAGGTATGGCTGCACTCACATTGATCCTTGATATGCTCAAAGGATTTTGTGCGGTGTGGTTAGCCACCCATTATCTCCCTGGGGGCGAGATACTCGCAGCTGCAGGTGCGTTTTTCGGTCATCTGTACCCCGTGTGGCTTAGGTTTAAGGGTGGCAAAGGTTCTGCTACTTATGGCGGCATCTTGTTTGGCCTGTTCTGGCAGGGCGGGGTCATTTACGCGATCATTTGGTTCGGCGTTCTAATAATCTCACGCTTATCGTCTGGCGCGAGCCTAACAGCTGCCCTCTCGGCACCCATTGCCGCCGTAATTCTTGGATATTATGATTTGGTGCCAATACTTTCCGCGTGCACGCTCATCATCTTTTGGAAGCACCGGGGTAACATCGAGCGTCTAATCGCGGGCACAGAACCCCGCATCGGTAAAAGCAAAAGCTGACTGCGGTGACTTTTGGTAGCCAGATCCATTTTGATCAGCTCCTCTTGATAAGGTCACCCAATATTGGGCCTGTTAGTTATCGCCAGCTCATGTCGCGCTTCGGCAGTGCAAAGGCTGCTCTTGAGGCGTTGCCTGACCTTGTGCGGCGCCGTGGTGGCAAGCAAATGGTGCTGGCCAATGAGGCCGCTGTTGCAAGGGAGTTTCAAATAACGCGTGCTTTCGGTGCGCGACATGTCTTCGCGGGTGATACTGACTATCCGCTCCTGCTATCGCACCTCGACAATGCGCCGCCGGTAATGTGCGTGAAAGGAGATCTGGCTTTGTTAGCGCGTCCGGCAGTTGCACTTGTGGGCGCACGCAATGCGTCGGCAGGCGCTTGCCAGTTTGCGCGGCAATTGGCCTTTGAACTTAGCCAAATGGGGCTGTCTGTTGTATCTGGCCTAGCACGCGGCATTGATACCGCCGCGCATATGGGGTCAATTGATAGCGGAACGATCGCGGTCATTGCTGGTGGGATAGACGTGGTTTACCCCCCAGAAAACCCGGCATTGCAGGACAGAATTGCCGACCGCGGGCTTCTTATCGCAGAGCAGCCCCCAGGCACTGAACCGAGAGCGCGGCACTTCCCCTATCGCAATCGCATTATCGATGGGTTATCTGCTGGAACCGTGGTGATTGAGGCTGCGCCAAAGTCGGGATCGCTCATTACCGCGCGGCTTGCAGCGGAGGCCGGGCGTGAGGTCATGGCTGTTCCAGGTTCGCCACTTGATCCGAGATCCCGCGGCTGCAATGAACTTATCCGTGAGGGCGCTACTCTTGTGCAAAATGCATCCGAGATTGCAGAGATGATCCATCCAATCGACAATCGCATGCTTGGGCAGTCTGCATCCCACGCCAATCTAGCTCCAAAGATATCCGACGACGGCAGCAACGCCGAACGCAATGCCGTTATCGACCTGATGGGCATGACCTATGTTTCGGTCGATGAATTGGTGCGGCAATCCGGAAGCAGTCCAGCAACTGTCCAGATGGTATTACTGGAATTTGAGTTGGCCGGAAAATTGGAGCGCGGGGCAGGCGGCAAGGTTCGTTTTACAGCATGAAATAACATCGCATTTTTCATCTTGACGGGGGGCACCTTACCCCACCAGCCTATGCGCGTACGCGAGGGATTTTAGAAAAGCACAAAATATCATGCAATTAGTTATTGTTGAATCACCTGCAAAAGCCAAGACGATCGAGAAATATTTGGGCCCCGGCTTTAAGGTGCTGGCCTCTTACGGCCATATCCGTGACCTGCCGCCCAAGGATGGATCGGTCGATCCCGACAATGGCTTTGAAATGCTATGGGATAACTATGCTGACAAGGCCAAGCAGCTCAAGGCAATCACGGACGAGGCCAAGAAGGCAGATAGTTTAATCCTTGCGACCGACCCCGATCGCGAAGGTGAGGCAATCAGCTGGCATGTGCAGGAAGTGCTCGCGAAGAAAAAAGTGCTGCCGGCAAAGGTCGGCCGCGTAACCTTTAACGCCATTACCAAACAAGCCGTGACCGATGCGATGAAGCACCCACGCGCGTTGGATGTCGACCTCATCGATGCCTATCGCGCCCGCCGCGCACTCGATTATCTGGTCGGTTTCACTCTTTCGCCTGTCTTGTGGCGCAAATTGCCCGGCGCGAAATCTGCCGGGCGTGTGCAGTCGGTCGCGTTGCGCCTAATCGTTGAACGCGAACGCGAAATTGAGGCCTTCCGTGCGCAGGAATATTGGTCCGTCAAAGCCGGCATGGAGCATAAGGGGCAAAAATTTGATGCCCGTTTGATCCAGTATCTGGGCAAGAAGCTCGACAAGATGGATTTGAAAAATGAAGGGGATGCAGAGCAAGCGCGCCTTGCAGTGGAAGCCGGCAAATTTACCGTCGAGACCGTTGAGACCAAACCTGTAACTCGCAATCCACAACCGCCCTTCACGACGTCCACTTTGCAGCAAGAAGCCGCGCGTAAGCTTGGTTTTTCCGCAAGCCATACGATGCGTATCGCCCAAGGCCTATATGAAGACGGCGCGATTACCTACATGCGGACCGATGGCGTCCAGATGGACCACAGCGCCATTTCCGCCGCGCGTAAATCGATCTCCGACCGCTTTGACAGCGGATATCTACCGGAGAAACCGCGCGTTTATCAAACGAAGGCGAAGAATGCGCAGGAAGCGCATGAGGCAATACGTCCAACTGATTTCAATAAAAACAAAGCAGGTTCGGGGGATCATGACCGCCTGTATGACCTGATTTTTAAACGTGCAATGGCGAGCCAGATGGCCTCGGCGCTCATGGAACGCACCACAATCGATTTTCTTGATGGCACCGGACAAACAGGGTTGCGCGCGACCGGGCAGGTCATGAAATTCCCTGGTTTCCTTGCCGTATATGAAGAAGGCCGCGACGATAGTGACAGTGAAGACAGCGCCATCTTGCCAGCCATGGCCGTTGGCGACGCGCCTGCGAAGCACGCTGCGGAAAAGATCCAGCACTTTACCCAGCCGCCACCGCGTTTCTCCGAAGCAACGTTGGTGAAGCGTCTTGAAGAGTTGGGGATCGGCCGCCCATCGACATACGCATCAACTATTCAGGTTCTAAAAGACCGCACATATGTACGAGTAGAAAAAAATCGTTTTTTTGCAGAAGAATCTGGGCGATTGCTTACAGCATTTCTTGAGCGGTTTTTTGAACGTTATGTCGCGTATGATTACACCGCTGGCCTAGAGGATCAGTTGGATGAAATTAGTGGTGGCCGTGCCAATTGGCAGTCATTTCTTGAGGCTTTTTGGCGTGATTTTAAGCCAAAGACGGCTGAGGTCATGGAGCAGAAACCGTCAGAGGTTACAGCCGAACTTGATATATTCTTATCACCATATCTCTTTCCCGAACGCGAAGACGGCGCTGATCCCAGACTTTGCCCCAAATGTGGGGAAGGCAGGCTTGCCTTGCGCGGTGGAAAATTTGGTGCGTTTGTTGCATGTTCAAATTATCCCGACTGCAAATATACCCGCAAATTCGCGCAGCCCGGCGGCGAAAATGGTGAAGATGCCGGCCCCGAGGTTCTAGGTCAGCATCCTGAAACCCAATTGGAAGTGACTCGGAAGTCTGGGCGCTTTGGGCCTTACTTTGAAACGGGCGAGGGCACTGATGTAAAGCGAGCCTCAATCCCGAAAGATATTCCGGCAGAAGATATTGGGTTAGAATGGGCTGTGAAGCTGCTGTCATTGCCCCGCACCATCGGAATACACCCCGAAAGCGGCGAACCAGTGATGGCAAGCATTGGTCGTTATGGGCCTTACCTTGCACATAATGGTAAATATGCCCGTTTGCAGTCAACCACCGAGGTGTTCGAAACCGGAATGAACAGCGCGGTTGTGAAGTTGGCCGAAGCTTTGGCTAACCCAGGCCGTGGGCGTGGTGCCGCACGCGCGCCGTTAAAGGAATTTGGCAAACATCCGCGCACCGATGCTGAAATCAAGCTCATGGAGGGCCGCTTTGGTCCTTATGTGACCGATGGCACCACCAATGCAACATTGCCCAAATCCATTTCGCCTGATGCGCTCACGCTTGAAGAAGCCGCGCAGCTAATCGATGCACGTGCAGCTATGCCACCAAAGGGCAAGGTCAAGAAAAAGGCTGCGGCGAAAAAGAAAGCTGCCCCAAAGAAAGCAGCGGCAAAACCAAAGGCTGGGGCTAAGACAAAGAAAGCGGAATAACGAGACCTACCTCAGACACACGGGACGTCCTTTGGGACTTGGGTTTGAGCTTTGGAGAGTAAGATACTGAAGCGCGTTCAGCGTGTTTATTGGCGCGTCAGGGCTTCTATCACTCCACCCACTCAAGCCCAATATCGCGATATAGGCTGCGGTCTTCGTCCCATTTGGCATGCACTTTTACATGCAAATAAAGATGAACTTTAACACCCATTAGCTTTGCCAGCTCAAGGCGTGCTGCTTCGCCAATCGCCTTAATGCGCGCGCCACCTTTGCCCAAGACAATGGCGCGCTGGGTCGGCCGGGCGACGAGTATCTGCTGGTGAATTTCAAGCGACCCGTCTTCACGCTCGCTATACTTTTCGGTCTCAACCGCGCTGGCATAAGGTAGTTCTTCGTGCAATTGCAGATAGAGCTGTTCCCGCGTGATTTCGGAGGCGATCAACCGGTCTGTGGCATCAGACACTTGATCCTCAGGGAAATGCCATTCTCCCTCAGGCATATTGTCGGCAAGCGCGGTTTTGAATTCTTCAAGGCCGTCACCCGTTGCCGCGCTGATATAATAGATCTGCTCAAACGCGCATTTGTCGGTCAATTTCGTTGTGAGCGCGAGCAGCTTATCCTTGGCTGCTATATCGACCTTGTTCAAAACTAGCCATTTACGTTCGGGCCGGTCTTTTAGGCCATCGAGGATTTTTTCAACCTTTGGTCCAGCGCCAGCCCGGCCATCGACAATCAATGCGATCATGTCGGCGTCACCCGCGCCATCCCATGCCGCCGCGACCATAGCGCGATCAAACCTACGCTGTGCCGCAAAGATTCCCGGTGTATCGACTAAAATGATCTGCGTTTCACCAGCCAGCGCCACTCCTAACATACGCGTACGGGTAGTTTGTGCCTTTGGACTGACGATCGCTACCTTTTGCCCGACGAGAGCGTTGACCAAGGTCGACTTTCCGGCATTTGGCGCGCCGATAATGGCAACATGTCCGCATTTCTTGGTCATGCGTTGGTTTCCAAAAAGGCAAGTGCTGCAGCGGTTTCGGCGCCCTGTTTACTGTTCGCGCTTGCAGTGACGGGGGTAAAACCTTTCACGGTAACGGTGATTTCAAATATCATAGAGTGGGGAGGGCCTTCTTTTTTTGTGACAACATATTCTGGAACCTTGCGCCCATGGGCGGCGCACCATTCCTGTAATTCGGATTTAGGGTGCTTGGGGGCACCATTTGCGGTTTCAAGAAGTGGCGCCCAGAGTTGCTCTATAAACTTGCGCGCAGCATTTAGGCCGCGATCAAGATACAACGCGCCAATAATTGCCTCCATGACGTCACCCAACACATTCTCACTTTGTTGAGCGCCATCGTCACGGGCCTGCTTTCCAAGCCGCAAATATGCAGCCAGGCCAATTTTTCGAGCAATTTCGGCGCATGTTGCACCGGATACAAGGGCGTTTAAACGGTGCGACAAGCGTCCTTCTGCTTCGTCGCTGAAGCGGTGATACAGCATGTCAGCTATGACGAGGCCCAATATTCGATCGCCCAAAAATTCGAGGCGCTGATAATCGGGTTGCCCAGTGCTTCCATGGGTTAATGCGCGGTTATACAGAGCCCAATCCGACGGCTGCTCAGGAAGTATCTCCGCCAGCCAAATCTCCTGATCGCTGCCAATCAAAATCCACGTCCAATGCGTTCGGGGCGTATTGCAGTGAACCAAGTCCACGGCAGCAACCAATGCGACGACCCATCGGTCGAGAAAACAGATACAAGCGCGCGGCCGACTAAGTTTTTCTGCGGTACAATTCCGATGGCGCCGGGCTTGTCTATGGGCGTCCACCGACTGTCTGCACTGCGGTCACGATTGTCGCCCATCAGGAATAGATCATCCTCGCCGACAACAAAGGCCTGGGTATTGTCACCCTCAAGGCCGTTTTGCAGGTCCAATATCTCATAGCTTTTGCCCTCGGGCAACGTCTCGCGATATCGCGGATAACGACATTGTGAACCACCGTCGGCGCTGGGTTCCTCCATATCGGGCCGCCAGCAAGGGAAGGGATTACGGTCAACCTCTGCTGTGTCGCGCATATTTTGGGTGACAGGTATAACAAGGTCGGCAATGCGCTCCTTTTTTACCGCCACACCATTTATTTCCAATATGCCGTCGCGCAATTGAATAACGTCACCGGGAAGGCCAATGACGCGCTTAATATAGTCGGTGCCGTTCGACATAGGCGCTTTGAAAACAACGACATCACCACGCGTTGGTTGGCTGGCAAAAATACGGCCTGGAATGATTGGTAAGGATAGCGGCAGGCTATATTTTGAATAGCCATAAGGCCATTTTGCTACCAACAGATAATCCCCAATCAATAAGCGTGGTTGCATCGATTCAGACGGAATGTTGAAGGGCGAAACGATGAAACTGCGTAACACAAACACGAACAAAGCGAGCTTTAAAAGGAAGCTTCCATATTCGCGCCATTCGGACGCTTGTGTTGGCGCAGCCTGTGTTTCAGACACTGCCGCGGCTAAATCGTCCGGCTTTTCGGTGGTTGAAGTCACAAATTCTCGCAAATAAAAGGTCGGCTGGCGACGGATTGACTAGTCTTTTACAGCGTAGGCGCGTTATTTGCCAGTGCCGAGATTCACTGTCGGCCGCGATGCCATAATTTAAGGGACAAAAAATGACTGATACCCACTGGACACAACTGGAAAAGCATCAGCCACAATCGCTTGTCGATCTCTTCAAGTCGGACAAGGATCGCGTCGAGAAAATGACTATCCAGTTGTCAGGTTTACGGTTCGATTTGTCGAAGACGCATCTCGACAGCATCGCGCTTAGTCAATTTGAAAAGCTTGCGGCGGACATGGAGCTTGACGGCTTAAAAGCAGCTTTATTCGCTGGCGCCGCCATCAACGTCACAGAGGGCCGCGCGGCAGAGCATCCAGCAGAACGCGGCAATGGTGATGCGGATGCCGTTGCGCATGCGCGTGCGCTTCAGGACAGAATGCGCGGATTAGTTGAGGCAATCGACGCTGGCTTTATGGGAGATATTCAGCACATATTGCATATTGGCATTGGCGGATCGGCGCTTGGCCCAAAATTACTCGTCGATGCGCTTGGACGCGATGGCGCGCGATATGATGTAAAGGTTGTGTCAAATGTTGATGGTGCGGCGCTTGCCGAGGCATTGAAAAACATGGACCCTCACAAGACCATTGTCGCTGTTGCATCAAAAACCTTCACCACGACCGAAACCTTGCTTAATGCCACAAGCGCCGTGGAGTGGATGCGTGAGGGTGGTGTTGCTGACCCTTCTGCGCAGTTCGTGGCGCTTACCGCTTATCCTTACAAAGCCGTTGAATGGGGCATCGACGAAAGTCGCATATTACCTTTTAATGAAGCCGTTGGCGGACGGTACTCCTTGTGGTGCTCCATTGGCTTTCCAGTTGCACTTGGCCTTGGCTGGTCGGTGTATGCCGAATTGCTAGAGGGCGCGGACGCGATGGATCGGCATTTCCGTGATGCCCCTCCGTTGGAGAACGCACCAACGATGGCTGCATTTTCTGATCTTTATTATGCCCAGACGAAGTCGTGCCAGACACGGGCAGTGTTTGCTTACGATGAGCGCCTGCGGTTGTTGCCCGATTATCTGCAGCAGCTTGAAATGGAATCGAACGGTAAATCAGTTACCGCCGATGGCGTTCCGCTGGGCCGGAACAGCGCGCCAGTCACTTGGGGCGGCGTGGGCACCGATGCGCAACACGCCGTTTTCCAACTTCTTCATCAAGGAACGCACCTTATCCCCGTTGAATTCATCGCTAGCAAAACGCCGGGGCATGATTTCGATACCGCGCATCATGAAACCTTGCTGGTCAATTGCTTTGCCCAAGGCGCAGCCTTGATGGCGGGGCAGAAATCCGATGATCTAGCGCGCAATTATACCGGCAACCGGCCATCGACGACGATATTGTTGGATGACGTTACACCGTCAACGGTCGGCGCGTTGATCGCCTTTTACGAACACCGGACGTTCGTGAATGCGGTTTTGCTAGGGATTAACCCATTTGACCAATTCGGTGTTGAGCTCGGCAAGCATATTGCCAAAAGCATCACGGACAACGGACCAAGCAGCTTTGATCCTTCCACTACAGCGCTGATAGAGGCGGCGCTTGGGGAGAACTAAGCAACGCGCATTTGTTCGATAAGACAGCTCGAGAATTCTCGTTGGTAAAAGCATGCGTGTGTGACCATATCGCGGGTATCTAGGAAAGAAATATATATGGCTCAGTTTGATTATGACCTTTTCGTCATTGGCGCCGGCTCCGGCGGCGTCCGCGCCTCCCGGATCGCTGCATCGCACGGCGCGCGTGTTGCCGTGGCCGAAGAGCATCGCGTCGGAGGCACGTGCGTAATCCGAGGCTGCGTACCCAAAAAGCTGTTGGTATATGGTTCGCACTTCGCTGAAGATTTGAAGGACGCGCAACGTTTTGGCTGGGCCACAGAGGGGGCGACCTTCGATTGGAACATATTGCGAAACAATGTGGCCGCCGAGGTAAATCGATTGGAGGGCCTTTATGGCCAGACGCTGGGTAACAACAAGGTTGAGGTATTCCACGAGCGAGCTGTGTTGACAGGTGCAAACAGCGTTCAGCTCTCCAGCGGGCGCATAATTTCGGCAGCAAATATTCTTATTGCGACCGGTGCGTGGCCTTCTGTACCGGATATTCCTGGCGCCGGCCATGGTATCACCTCGAACGAAGTATTTAGCCTACCGGAATTACCCAAGCGCGCAGTGATTGCTGGCGGCGGGTATATTGCGAATGAATTTGCAGGTATTTTCAATGAGCTGGGCGTCAAAGTTAATCTTGTAACGCATGGTGACCGCGTGTTGCGCAGCTATGATGATGAAATTGTCGACAGGCTTGTTCAGATTAGTCGGCATAAGGGTATAGATATCCGTTTCAACTTTCGTTTCAAATCCATCATCAAGCAGGATGACGGCAGCTTGTTAATTGAAAGCACCGATGGAAGCACGATTGAAACCGATCTCTTGTTATGGGCCATCGGACGCACACCACACACTATCGGACTTGGGCTTGAGGACATTGGCGTTGATTTGGGCAAGGACGGCGCCGTGATGGTCGGAGACGACAACCGGACCAATGTGGCAAGCATTTATGCCGTTGGCGACGTTACCAACCGTGTGCAGCTAACGCCAATTGCCATTCGTGAAGGCCATGCTTTTGCCGACAGTGTATTTGGAAACAACCCGCGCACCGTTAACTATGAGTGCATTCCCACCGCCGTGTTCAGCAACCCGCCCATTGCTAGCGTTGGCCTGACCGAGGTAGAGGCGCGCGCGCAACATGCTGACGTCAAGGTGTATAAAAGCGATTTTCGGGCAATGAAAAATGTTCTTGCCGACCGGAACGAACGGGCATTGTACAAAATGGTGGTAGCCGGCCCCGAGGAACGCGTGGTTGGTCTTCACCTCATTGGCCCTGACAGCGGCGAAATTCTTCAAGCCGCTGCGATTGCGGTTAAGGCAAAACTGACCAAGCAGGATTTCGATGACACGGTGGCATTGCACCCAAGCATGTCTGAAGAACTGGTGCTGATGAAATAGTCAGGGGAAGCAGATGGGCGTGTCGCCCGCTTTCCATGGTTGATAGCGCGTCATGACGTGAGCGAACAGATCGCTGCGCACAAGTGAGGAAAGCCAGTTTTGCACAGCGGGTAGGGGCTGTGCCGTAAACCAGCCTGCGTCGGTAGCAGCGAATTGACGGACGAACGGAAATATGGCGATGTCCGTAAATCCACATTTTGACCCTGCTAAGTAAGGCGCAGCCAACAACCTATTTTCGAGCATCTCCAGTTGCGCACCTGCTGCATCGCGATGCACTATGCCATCGGCAAGCCCGTAACGGTTCGGATATTTATACCGGTCGAGGGCTTGCTTAAAAGGGCCGTCATTGACTGTGATCAAGTCAGATGCCTCATGACCTAGCCAGCACTCGGGATCGCTCTGTACGAGCGCCCAGCGCATGATGTCGATGCTTTCTTCAACGACTTGGCCGTCGGGAAGTACGAGCACGGGAACGGTTCCCTTGGGTGAGGCTTCCAGCATTTCGTTTGGCTTGTCGCGTAACACGATCTCGCGCAGCTCGACTGTCACGCCGCTAACAGCGACAGCCATGCGGGCGCGCATGGCGTAGGGGCACCGGCGGAAGGTGTAGAGGATTGGAAGGTCAGTCATCCGCTCGCGGGTTGACGCCGATATGTTGCTTGCCGCGTTTCTTAGCCAGAGCAATCTGTCTTTGCCGTTCTGCAAAGCGTGCGCGGTCCTCTTCAGTACGTTCGGCAAAGCACGCCGGGCACGACACGCCCTCCTCAAAATGTCCTGATAGCTTGTCGTTTTGCGATATTGGCCGGCGACATGCGTGGCATAGCTCCATTTCGCCGAGCTCAAGCCCATGTGTGACGGAGACACGCTCGTCGAATACGAAGCACTCGCCTTGCCATTTACTCTCCGCCTCGGGAATATTTTCGAGGTAGCGCAGTATGCCGCCCTCTAGATGGTAGACATCATCGATGCCCTCGGCCTTAAGGAAAGCTGTCGACTTTTCGCACCGGATGCCTCCAGTACAGAACATCGCAAACTTTGTTTTGCCTGCTGCAAGCTCTTCCCGATGTGCGCGAAACCACTCGGGGAATTCACTAAATGATTTGGTGCGCGGATCAATTGCGCCTTCAAACGTCCCAATCGCAACTTCATAATCGTTACGGGTATCAATCAACACGGTATCTGGATCAGAGATTAAGGCGTTCCAATCCTCAGCTTGCACATAAGTACCCACCTCGCGTTTGGGATCAATACCGTCGACGCCCAGCGTTACGATTTCTTTCTTGAGACGCACCTTCATGCGGTAGAAGGGCATTTCCTTGGCGTGCGAATATTTTACATCAAGTTCGGCGCAGCCGGGAATTGCCCTCAAAAATGCAATAAGGGTATCGATAGCATCGGGATCGCCTGCGACTGTCCCGTTAATACCCTCCCGCGCGAGCAATATCGTGCCCGTGATGCCCCCCGCAACACATTTTTCATGAATGCGTGGCTGCAATTCTTCCGGCGCTTCAAACGCTACAAAACGATACAATGCCGCGACTTTAATGGGATGCAAGAATTCCATGATGCGGCCCTATAGCGTGCTTTTTGAATTATTGCAGCTTTCAATCTCGGGCTTTGCTCGCCGATTTTTAATCGCACGATTAATTTGCAATTTATACGGCAGGATGCCAAAGCTTTGTGCAACTTAATTGCTTATGGGGAATGCCATGTCGGCCAATATTGCTGAACTGGAGGCACGTCGCGCGGCGTCGAAATTGGGTGGTGGGCAAAAGCGTATCGATGCGCAGCACGCCAAGGGGCGCCTGACCGCCCGCGAACGGCTCGATATCTTGCTCGATGAAGGCAGCTTCGAAGAGCTTGACGCATATGTCACACATAATTGCGCGGATTTCGGCATGGCCGATCAAAAGATACCGGGCGACGGCGTTGTCACCGGCAGCGGCACTATCAATGGCCGTTTGGTTTATGTCTACAGTCAGGATTTCACTGTATTTGGTGGTTCGCTATCCGAAGCGCATGCCATGAAAATCTGCAAAGTCCTTGATAATGCAATGAAGGTCGGCGCACCAGTCATCGGTCTGAACGACAGTGGCGGCGCGCGCATTCAAGAGGGCGTTGCCTCGCTCGGCGGCTATGCCGAAGTGTTCCAACGCAACGTCTTGGCGAGCGGTGTTGTCCCGCAAATCAGCCTTATCATGGGTCCTTGCGCTGGCGGCGCGGTGTATAGCCCTGCGATAACCGACTTCATTTTCATGGTGAAGGACAGCTCCTACATGTTCGTCACTGGCCCTGATGTGGTCAAAACGGTGACCAACGAAGTGGTGACGCAGGAAGAACTTGGCGGAGCGGTATCGCACACAACGAAATCCGGCGTTGCCGACAATGCGTTCGAAAATGACATTGAGGCGCTTCTTTCGGTTCGCGACTTCTTTGATTATTTGCCCGAGAATAACCGTGCTGGTGTGCCAGAGCGCCCAACGGAAGATGCGTGGGACCGCATCGAGCCCAGCCTTGATACGCTTATCCCGCCAAGCGCCAACCAGCCTTATGATATGCACGAGTTGATCCGCAAAACGGTCGATGAGGCCGATTTCTTTGAGGTGCAGCCAACACACGCAGCAAATATTATCATCGGCTTTGGCCGTATTGAGGGCCGCACTGTGGGTATCGTTGCCAATCAACCGATGGTATTGGCAGGCGTCCTTGACATCAACAGCTCAAAGAAAGCCGCACGTTTTGTGCGTTTCTGCGACGCGTTCGAAATTCCGATCATAAGCTTCGTCGACGTTCCTGGCTTTTTGCCAGGTACCGCGCAGGAATATGGCGGCATCATCAAACATGGCGCCAAACTGCTTTTTGCGTATGCCGAAGCGACTGTGCCTAAAATCACCGTCATTACCCGAAAGGCTTATGGCGGCGCCTATGACGTCATGGCGTCAAAGCATTTGCGCGGCGACCTCAATTACGCGTGGCCAACTGCTGAAATCGCAGTGATGGGCGCAAAGGGTGCGGTTGAAATTATCTTCCGTGGTCTTGGACCCGAAGAAATCGCTGAGAAGACCAAGGAATATGAAGACCGCTTCGCCAACCCATTTGTCGCGGCGAGTAAGGGCTTCATCGACGAGGTGATCTACCCGCACTCAACGCGCAAGCGGATTGCGCTGGGTTTGCGGAAATTGCGGAACAAGGATTTGGAAAACCCTTGGAAAAAGCATGATAATATTCCGTTGTGAGGATGTAGTATGAAACTCGGTCGTCTCAACCATATTGGTGTTGCAACGCCTTCCATCGCTGACAGCGTCGTCTTTTACCGCGACGTGATGGGCGCGACAAAAATCCATGAACCGTTCGACTTGCCTGACCAAGGCGTTAAGGTCTGTTTCGTTGACACCCCCGGCGCTGACGGGGCGATGAATGGAACACAGATAGAGCTTATCGAGCCTTTGCCTGGGAATGCCTCCATCGCAGGGTTTCTTGAAAAGAACCCAGCAGGCGGGCAGCATCATATGTGTTACGAGGTGCCTGATATTCACGCCGCTAAGGCCGAATTTGAAAAGATGGGCAAGCGGGTGCTAGGCGAACCACGGATTGGCGCGCACGGGACGCTCATATTCTTTGTGCATCCCAAGGATATGCAAGGTGTTTTGATCGAGATTATGGAGGTGGGTGTTAAAGCGCACTGACCGCGCATTAACCCCCATCGTCCTGCTGAACGTGTTTCACCCTTAGTGACTGACGTTCCAGCATCCATGATGCCACTCGGACCGATGAGGTGGGTGGCAAAATGGACCCTGAACCGAGTTCAGGGTGACGGAATAATGAATGGAAGTTTTTATGACCAATATCGACCAGTGGAAAAAAGCGGCTGAAAAAGAGGTCAAGGGCAGGGACCTGACTTGGCATACGCCAGAGGGCATCGCCGTAAAACCGCTATACACGGCTGAGGATTCAGCTGACCCTGGTCTTCCGGGCTTTGCGCCGTTCACACGCGGCGTGCGCGCGTCCATGTATGCTGGACGGCCATGGACGATCCGCCAATATGCGGGTTTTTCGACCGCTGAGGAATCCAACGCTTTCTATCGTCGCAATCTCGCCGCTGGGCAAAAAGGCCTTTCGGTAGCGTTCGATCTTGCAACGCACCGTGGCTATGACAGCGACCATCCACGCGTTGTCGGCGATGTTGGCAAGGCCGGCGTTGCGATTGATAGTGTTGAGGATATGAAAATCCTCTTCGACGGCATTCCGCTTGACCAGATGTCGGTGTCTATGACGATGAACGGCGCTGTCATTCCGATCCTCGCTTTCTTCATTGTTGCAGGTGAAGAGCAGGGCGTTGCTCAAGAGCAACTCGACGGCACTATCCAGAACGACATTCTTAAAGAGTTCATGGTCCGCAACACCTATATTTATCCGCCTGAGCCTTCCATGCGTATTGTGTCGGACATCATCGCCTACACCAGCGCGCATATGCCCAAGTTCAACAGCATCTCAATATCGGGCTATCACATGCACGAGGCCGGCGCGACAGCAGTGCAGGAGCTGGCATTTACCATTGCCGACGGCAAGGAATATGTACAGCGCGCCATGGCCTCCGGGCTTGATATTGATGCCTTTGCGGGACGGCTGTCGTTCTTCTTTGGCATCGGCATGAACTTCTTCATGGAAGTGTCGAAACTGCGCGCTGCGCGAACATTGTGGCACCGCGTGATGGACGAGCTTGGCGCACAAGACGAGCGGTCCAAAATGCTGCGCACGCATTGCCAAACATCGGGCGTGTCGTTGCAGGAGCAAGATCCTTATAACAACGTGATCCGCACAACAATCGAGGCGTTGGCGGCTACCTTGGGCGGGACCCAGTCATTGCACACCAACGCCTTGGATGAGGCAATAGCGCTTCCAACCGAGTTCTCGGCCCGCATAGCCCGCAACACGCAAATTGTGCTGACCGAAGAAACCGGCATTACAAAGGTAGTCGATCCTTTGGGCGGAAGCTATTATGTCGAAGCGCTAACTGCCGAGCTTGTGGATCAGGCGTGGAAGATTATCGGCGAGGTAGATGAGCTGGGCGGCATGACCAAAGCGGTAGCCTCCGGCATGCCCAAGCGCCTCATTGAAGAAGCTGCGGCTGCACGTCAGGCGCGGGTGGACAAGGGCGAAGATGTCATCGTTGGCGTCAATAAATACAAGCTGGCAACCGAAGAGCAACTCGACACGCTGGAGGTCGATAATGATTTCGTTCGTCAGGGGCAGATTGTGCGTCTTGCCGCCACCCGCGCCGCGCGTAATGAGGCCGCATGTCAGGCGACGCTGAAAGCACTGACCGAAGGCGCAAAAGGTGGCGCAAACCTTTTGGCACTTGCTGTCGATGCGGCGCGTGCACGCGCTACGCTTGGTGAAATTTCCGACGCGATGGAACTCGTGTTTGGGCGCTATGCGACTACCCCAGTGCCCGTTCAGGGCATCTACGGAAGTGCGCATGAGTTCGATAAACGCTGGGCGCAAGTCATTGATGGCGTTGCTTCGGTTGAACGCCGCTTGGGCCGTAAGCCGAAATTGCTCGTCGCAAAAATGGGGCAGGATGGCCACGACCGTGGGGCGAACGTTATCGCTTCGGCTTTCTCGGACATGGGTTTTGACGTGATAAGCGGTCCCTTGTTTCAAACACCCGAAGAAACCGTTGTGCTTGCCCTGCAACATGATGTTGATGCAGTGGGTGCATCCAGCCTTGCCGCCGGACACAAGACATTGATCCCCGAGCTCGTCAAAGGCCTGCGCGAAGCAGGACGGGGTGATATTAAGGTGATCGCCGGTGGCGTAATCCCGCCGCAAGATTATGATTTTCTGCGCGAAGCGGGCGTTCAGGGCATTTATGGCCCCGGAAGTAATGTGGTTGAATGCGCAGCTGACGTTTTGACGCTATTGGGTCATAACATGCCGCCTTTGGGAGATATCTCTTGACCGTTCGCACCGACTGGACCCGTCCGGAAATAGCCGCCTTATTTGACCTGCCTTTCGACGAATTGGTTTATCAAGCCGCAACAGTTCACCGCGAAAACCATGCGGCGGGGCAAATTCAGCTTTGCACATTATTGTCTATCAAAACTGGCGGCTGCCCGGAAGATTGCGGCTATTGCAGCCAATCCGTGAAGGCCGATAGCGGGGTTGAGGCGACCAAGTTGATGGACGTTAAAGCGGTGTTGCAAAAGGCTGCTGAGGCTGCAGATGCTGGCTCACGCCGTTTCTGCATGGGCGCTGCCTGGCGGAACCCGAAAGACCGCGATATGCCAGCGATTGTTCAAATCGTTCAGGGCGTACGTGCCATGGGCATGGAAACCTGCATGACTTTGGGTATGCTCACGCCAAGCCAGGCGGACATGCTCGCCAACGCGGGCTTGGATTACTACAACCATAACATCGACACCTCGCCAGAGCGTTATAACGAGATCATCACCACGCGGACGATGGAAGACAGACTCGACACGTTGGCCGAGGTCCGCCGTGCGGGCATCAATGTGTGCAGTGGCGGAATTGTTGGCATGGGTGAAACCCGCGCCGACCGGGTGGGCTTCATCCATACGCTGGCGACCCTACCGCACCATCCCGAAAGCGTGCCCGTCAACGCCTTGGTCCCCGTGAAGGGTACTGTGCTGGGCGACATGCTTGCCGACACACCGTTGGCGAAGATTGACGACATCGAATTCGTCCGCACTATTGCCGTGGCGCGGATAACCATGCCGATGAGCATGGTGCGGTTAAGTGCCGGGCGCGAGAGTATGAGCGAGGCAACGCAAGCCTTGTGCTTCATGGCAGGCGCAAACAGCATCTTCACGGGTGACAAGTTGCTGACTGCCGCCAATGCTGGCGACGATAAGGACGCGGCGATGCTGGCGAAACTGGGGCTTGTGCCAATGGAGGCCGAGGAGCCTCTTAGGGCGTGCAAGGCGTTGGAGCCGGCAGAGTGAGTATTGCTTCCGCATTCTTGCCGGAGATTTCGAGCGCTGATACGCAACAACTGCCCAAAGCGTATGTGATGGCCGAAATTGAAGTTGTCGATGCAAGCACATATGAAAGCTATAAGTCAGCGGCAGCGCCTATCGCAGCGCAGTATGGCGGTAGATACATCGTCAGAGGTGGAGAGATACATCTGGCTGAGGGCGATGCACCAAGCGGCAGAGTTGTGGTGCTAGAGTTCGCGAACTTGAAAGCGGCCCAAGCGTTTTTGAATTCCGATGAATATCGCCCGGTTGCCGAAATACGGCATAAGGCAGCAAAATCTCGAATTATGATTGTCGAAGGGATCATTCCTTAATGTTCAAAAAAATCCTAATCGCAAACCGTGGCGAAATAGCTTGCCGGATTATCAAAACCGCGCGCCGGATGGGCATCGCGACGGTCGCGGTCTATTCCGATGCCGATGCGCGCGCGCCGTTTGTGCAAATGGCCGACGAGGCCGTGCATATTGGGCCTTCGCCAGCTGCACAGTCGTATCTGATTGCCGATAAGATCATCGCTGCGTGCAAACAGACCGGCGCTGAGGCTGTCCATCCGGGCTACGGCTTTCTGTCGGAACGCACCAGTTTTGCCGAGGCACTTGCTAAGGAAAATATCGCCTTCATCGGCCCCCCTATAAACGCCATTGCCGCTATGGGTGACAAGATCGAATCCAAGAAGCTGGCCTTGAAAGCAGGCGTTAATGTCGTTCCCGGCTTTGTCGGCGAGATTGACGATACCGAACATGCGGTCCGGATTTCTGCTGAGATCGGCTATCCCGTCATGATGAAAGCTTCCGCCGGCGGCGGTGGCAAGGGGATGCGGCTTGCATATAATGAGCAAGATGTCCGCGAAGGCTTTGAGGCTACCAAGCGGGAAGGGCTGAACTCATTCGGTGACGACCGCGTGTTTATCGAGAAGTTCATCCTCAACCCACGCCACATTGAAATCCAGATTTTGGGTGATCAGCACGGCAACATATTGTATTTAAACGAACGCGAATGCTCGATCCAGCGCCGTCATCAGAAAGTTGTAGAGGAAGCGCCTTCGCCCTTTGTTACACCCAAAATGCGCAAGGCGATGGGCGAACAATGCGTCGCACTGTCTCGTGCCGTTGGCTATTATTCTGCTGGTACGGTCGAACTGATCGTGTCGGGAGCTGACCCAAGCGGTGAAAGCTTTTACTTCCTTGAGATGAACACGCGTTTGCAGGTTGAGCATCCTGTGACAGAATGCATCACTGGCATAGATCTTGTGGAACAAATGATCCGCGTCGCCGCTGGTGAAAAGCTTGCGATGACGCAGGAAGACATCAAAATAGACGGATGGGCTATCGAAAACCGTGTTTATGCAGAAGACCCCTATCGCGGATTTTTACCAAGCACGGGCAGGCTCACCCGCTACAGGCCACCCGTTGAAGGCTGGACAGACGATGGAACCGAGAATGGCCGCCGCGGCGTTGATGGCATCCGTGTAGACGACGGTGTCTATGACGGCGGCGAAGTTAGCATGTTCTACGACCCCATGATTGCGAAACTCATCACCTGGGGACAAACCCGTGACGAAGCCGCCGACCTGCAAATCGCAGCGCTTGATCGTTTCGAGATTGAGGGTCTGGGCCATAATATCGATTTCGTTAGCGCCATTATGCAGCATCCGCGCTTCCGATCGGGGGAACTCACCACCGGTTTCATTGCGGAAGAATATCCCGATGGCTTCCAAGGTGCAGCATCCTCGCCTGAACTGGTTAAGTCATTGGCCGCTATTGCTGGGTTTGTGGCCACGGCAGAAGCAGATCGCGCGCGTAATGTTGATGGGCAATTGGGCGACACTTTGCCGCCGCCATCACGTTGGCAAGTTAAGATTGCCGATGCCGTGCATGATATCGAAATGATCGATGGCGAAATGCACGTCGACGGCGCGTTGTTTGAACTTTCGATGGAATATGACCCCGGCGATCGCATCATTGAGGCGGAAGTTGACGGCGATGAACTTGCCGTCAAAATTACCAAAACCCGCAATGGTTTTAATATGAGCACCCGCGGCGCAAAGCATGTCGCCCGCGTGCTGCCTGGTCATATTGCACATCTCGCTACCCACATGATCGAAAAGATCCCTCCGGATTTGTCCAAGTTTCTCATTTGCCCAATGCCAGGCTTGCTCACGACGTTGCATGTCGGCGAAGGGGACATTGTCGAAGCCGGCCAACCGCTCGCCGTGGTGGAAGCAATGAAGATGGAGAACATTTTGCGTGCTGAGAAAACGGGAACGGTGAAGCTGGTGAATGCTAAGGCCGGAGATAGCTTGGCAGTAGACGCAGTAATTCTGGAGATGGAGTAAGGCGGAATTTCCTAAGCTAAAATGGCGACCGCCCTTATCCATCCGGCACTTGCGCGCTCAATTTTTACGGGGAAGCATGAGAGCGTAAATCCAAATGGTGGTAGGGCCTCCAAATTGGTCAGTTTCTCAATCTGGTAATAAGGCTGGATCCGGCCGGCCTTATGTCCTTCCCAGATGATCGAAGGATCGCGCTTTTCGGCCCAACGCTTTGCGGTGTGACTAAAGGGTGCATCCCAACTCCATGCGTCTGTGCCTACAACCTGAACCCCGCGTTCCGTGAGGTACAATGTGGCTTCAGCGCCCATGCCAATGCCTTGGTCCGTGAAATTATCAGTCCCATATACAGCGCCGGACTGCACCAATACGATATCACGCGGTTGAAGGGTGTAGCTGATCCGCTTTAACTCTGCCTCAACGTCCGCCGCGCTTATGACGTGGCCAGCGGGCATTTTAGAAAAATCGAGCTTCACAGCAGGCGCGAAAAATAGATCTAGCGGTGCTTCGTCAATCGACGGGGCAGGGGTCGACCCGTTGTCAGTGGTTGAATGAAAATGCCACGGCGCATCCATATGCGTCCCATTGTGCGTGGACAGGGTTAGGCTCTCCACTGCCCAGCCTTCGCCATCGGGAAGGTCCTCTTTGGTCAGCCCCGGGAAGAACATCGCGATTTGCTCCCACGTGTTTTCATGGGTCATGTAAGTGATTTGCGGCCGCATCACGGGCGGATCGGACACCACGTCGTTGGTAATAGGGATTGAGAGGTCTATAAATTGCGGCATGAAGTGTCTCCTCCCGACATAGGCTAATGCCGCTTGTGGATAAGCGCAACATGCCGCTTGAACGCTTTAACATTGGCATTAAGACACTCCTAAAGGGTTTATAGGGGAACATCATGGCCAGTGCCGCCGATACCGAAGTCACACTTGATCCGCAGCGCGATCGCCTTGTTATCACAGCATCATCGCTTGGTACTGTGTTCGAATGGTATGATTTCTTCGTATACGGCATATTGGCAGCGTTGATCGGAAAGCTGTTTTTTCCCGCAGACAACCCCACCGCAGCGACATTGGCATCGCTTGCGATTTTTGGTGCAGGTTTTGGCGTGCGGCCGTTCGGTGCGATATTGTTTGGATATTTCGGCGACAAGATTGGCCGGAAATATACTTTTCTTGTCACAATTACCCTCATGGGCGTTGCCACTGCAGCAATCGGTTTGCTTCCAACCTTTGAAACTGCGGGTGTCTGGGCGGCAGGGTTGCTCTTGCTCATGCGCTGTCTTCAGGGACTGGCGCTTGGCGGGGAATATGGCGGAGCGGCCATCTATGTCGCCGAACATGCGCCTGATGGCAAACGCGGGCAATATACCAGCTGGATTCAGGCATCTGTCGCGGGCGGTTTTCTACTCGCGGTCATTGTCGTGCTGATCACGCGGCAATCTATGAGCACGGAAGCGTTTGAAGCCTGGGGCTGGCGTGTGCCGTTCCTGACGTCGATAGGGCTGTTGGCGGTTTCTCTATACATGCGGCTCAAACTGTCGGAGAGCCCGGTTTTCAAGGCCATGAAAGCTGCTGGAACCACTTCTAAAAACCCGTTTTTGGAAAGCTTCCAATATCCAGGCAATATTGGCCGCCTCTTCGTCGCCTTGTTTGGCGTCGCAGCGGGTTTGACAGTCATTTATTACACCTCACAATTCGGCACCTTATACTTTCTTACTGGGACCGCGCGGGTTCCGGAAACGGATGCGCTGCTGTATATGGCTGTCGGCGCTGCCTTGGCTGCACCTACATATGTTGCCTGCGGCTGGCTGTCAGATAAATGGGGTCGGAAACGGCTCCTTCTCCTCGGTTATGGCCTATCGATTGTGGGTGTATTTCCGATTTTCTGGATGATGGCGGATGCAGCCAACCCTGCGCTTGCACGGGCCACAGCGAGCAACCCTGTTACCTTGTCGATGCCTGAATGTGATTTCAATGCGCTCAATCGCGTGCATGAAAGTGAATGCGCGCAGGCGCTTAACTTCCTTACGAAACGCGGCATTGCTTACAGCAAGCAGGCCGGAACGACTGTGTCGCTGAACGTCGGAGACGCCCAGTTGCAAGGTTTTGACGAAAAGGCGTATGTCGCGGCGTTGGAAAAGGCGGGCTATCCTGATAAGTCCGACCCTGCGCAACGCCAGCCTTGGAAAATCATACTGGCGGTGTTCCTGATGGTGGCATTGTCCGGCATGACCTATGGACAAGTCGCCGCGATCCTTGTTGAAATGTTTCCGGCGAAAATCCGTTACACGTCCATGTCGATACCCTATCATATTGGCGCAGGCTATTTTGGCGGGTTCTTGCCCTATATCTCGCAGTATATCGTCGCGCAGACGGGGCAACCATTCTCCGGGCTTTGGTACACAGTAGGGGTTACCGCCTTGGCGTTTGTTGTTGCGTTGATCTGGCTGCCGGAAACTTCGGGAAAGACCAAGCTGGATTGACAGACAAAGGGGCAGGGGCGAGAGGCGGTTAATGACGGATTTTGTGCCCCCCTTGCGCCTTACTCTTGACGGATCTGCGTTGGTTTCGAACTGGCGGGCGCTTGATAAGCGCAGCGGCGCGGCCCGTGCCGGAGCTGCTGTTAAGGCGGATGCTTATGGTCTTGGAGCGCGAGAAGTGGTTGCGCGGTTGCGTGATGCAGGGTGTCGCGACTTTTTTGTTGCACATTGGGGCGAAGCAGAAGCGATTGCAGATCTCATTCCACCCGAATGGATAGCTGTTCTGAACGGTATATCATCAGCCGACGTTCCCGGCGCGCGCGCTTTGGGTGCAATCCCGGTTTTGAATACGGTTGAACAAGTGGAATTGTGGCGCACATCAGGCGGGGGGCGTTGCCACATCATGTTTGACAGCGGCATTAACCGCTTGGGGCTGGGGCCAGGGCAACTCACGGCCGCTGCAATTCACGGCGTTCAGGTTGATTTGCTGCTGTCGCATCTTGCGTCCGCCGATGCAGACGTGGCGCAGAACAGCGCACAGCTTTCAATGTTTCAGTTTGTTATGACAACCGTTGACGCCAAACGGCGTAGCTTCGCGAACAGCGCAGGTATCATGCTGGGCGATGACTATCATTTTGACCTAACCCGCCCAGGTCTAAGCCTGTACGGGGGGATCGCACGTGCGGAAATGGCGAGCTTTATCAAACCTGTGGTCGCGCTTTCGGCAAGGCTGGTTCAGGCGCGGGTCGTATCCGCGGGGTCGCCCGTTGGCTATAATGCGACCCATATCTGCAACGCGGATACGCGTGTGGGCACGATTTCGATTGGCTATGCCGATGGCTATTTGCGGGCTTTTTCCGGCAAGGGAACTGCACGTGTAGGCGGACACAATGTCCCTGTTATCGGCCGCGTGTCGATGGACTTAGTCACGTTGGACCTAACTGGCATTCCCGACATAGGCGAAGGTGATTGGGTAGATTTAGATTATGATCTGATATCTACATCCGCGCTAACTGGCCTGTCACAATATGAACTGCTCACCAACTTGGGTTCAAGGTTCAAGCGCGTCTGGCGATAAATAATCGGTTAGTTTGCAGTCAACGGCCCACGATTGGTCAGCGCGCATAAAGACATAAAAAAGGGCGCCACAATGGACGCCCTCTCTATTAATTCTGATATTTTCTAACTTTAGAACGTCGCGCGCGCACTAAGCTGGAAACGCCGGCCGATGAGGTCGTTGTAGCTAGATGGATGAAGCTCACCAAAGTAATCCTCACCTTGTCGATTGAACAAGTTGGTTACCGAAAATGTCAGCCGTAAATCGTCTGTGGCTTCATAGAATATGCCGCCGCTAACAACGTAGTACGCTTTCAACTTGTCAAGTGCACGGGCGTCGGCACCTGATCCTGCAACACCAGGAGCCCGGTTCAGCCTGCTGAAAAGCTGATCACCTGTGTAAGTTACCGTGGTTGTCATACCAAATTCATTTTGAGCATAACGGAACCGCAGCTGACCCGAAAACTCAGGATCACCGATGACCCCATCACTGCGGCTGGGCGCAACACCGGTAATGTCGACCAAGCGGCGACGAACATACAGCATATCACCGCCAACCGTGAAGTCACCGCTGAACAGCGGGAAGTTGTAACCAATTGTTCCCTGAATCCCGCTAAACTTGATATTGTTGCCGTTTACAAAACCGCTCCGTACGGCTGGATTTTGCGGATCACCCACCACGCGCCCATTGGGGCCGTAGTTGATTTGCTCGCAGAAACCGTTTCCATTGGATGGGTCTGAAGTATTGAAATTAGGGTTATCGAAGCAGCCTGAAGCAATCTGCGCAATAGACAGGTTAGAAATTGGCTGGTTCAAAGATATGCTTATATAATCGGCTGTGATCGACAGCCGCGGTATGAAAGTCGGACGCACAATTACACCAAAACTGTAGCTATCGGCCGCTTCGTTTTCCAGATTTGGATTTCCACCCGATTGAGCGGGCACACTTGCCGTCGACGCGGGGTCAGGCAGGTTAAAGTCAGTGCCTGGGAACGCCGCAATAAAAGCCGCGCAGTTTGCTGCACGGATCGTCGGGGCGGGGCCGGCATTACGAGCGGATGTCTGACAAAGATCCGGAACGAACGCAAACGTATTCACCTTAGGCAAAAACAGTTCTGTAATTGCAGGGGACCGGAACGAGCGCGTGAAGTTACCACGAAACTCTACGTCAGGGATCGGAGCCAAAGTACCACCGACCATGTACGAGAAAAAGCCGCCGTTCACTGTGTTGTCGGAGTAACGGCCACGACCAGTTACGGAAGCATTGTAAATGAAAGGAACGTTGTTTTCATCATTCACAAGTGGGATCACGAGTTCGCCAAACGCTTCATCGAGATTATATTTGCCTGCCAATGGCGTAATAGCAACGGAGCGTCCGCGACCTGCTTGTTGGAAATCACTAGGCGTAAAGCTAGCCTTTTCTTCACGGTGCTCATACCCAAAGTTAAAACCAACTGGGCCTGCCCAAAGGTCAAATAGCGAACCACCGATGTTGGCGTTAAATACTGTCTGCTCTTGCTCACTAATTGTGACAAAATCTTCGACCACGTAATCCCGCGCAGCTGCGGATGCGCGACCGTCACCAAACACATCGAGCGGTACACAATTTGGATCTGCAATTGGCGTTCCACCAGGAGCAGCAAAACCAGTCAAAGCTGTGCCGACAAGGCGCGTGGGGTTGACTGTACACACAATCTGACCGGACGCATTGCGCGTTACGTTTACAGCATTGATAAAGTTTTGGGCGTTGAGATCCTGCCCGTAGTCGCTGCTGCGCGTGTTTCCGTGGCTGCCATATGTTTCGAAGTTTAGAGTGCGGCCGAATATTTCTAAATCAGCCTTTAAACCACCAACCATGTTATAAAGTCGTGTTTTGTTAAATCCTGTGAGATCAGCATAGTCGTCTGATGCGCGCGACAAGCTGAAAGACGTTACACCACGGGAAACCAACGCATCCCGGGCCTGAGTCGTGAGCATTGGGTTGTCAACCGAGAATGCGAGAGCGCCACTCAGCCCGCCAAACAACGAACTGTTAAAGGTTGGTTGTTGTGTCAGCTCATCAGCGCGTGATTCAAAATAGCTACCTTCGAAAAACAGCTCTACATTAGGTGTTACATCGAACGTAACGAAGGCATTTGCGCTCGTGCGGTTCAAATCAGACGTGATTTGAGTAAAGTCAGAGAAAACAAACCCATCACCGCCAGACCCAGATGTTCCCGGGAAGACTATGCCCTGATTGAAAGGAACGAGAAAACCACGCTCATCAAACTGAAGTCCTGTCGTCGTCCGAGTACCAAAAGGAACGGCTGGATTAAGGGGGTTCGTACCAGCACCGGTAAGGTTTGTGCTGGTTATCAGACCGCCCCGTGTCAGAAAGGGAATGTTTACGTTCCGGATCAATACCGACCCAGGCCAGCCATCGGTCGCAGTATCGTTAAAGCCAATTCCGGGATCTAAGCGGCCGTCATTTGTCTGGTTTACTCCTGGGAGGCGCAACGAGCTGTTTTGGCTTGTCGATGGATTGGTAGCGCTGCCAATACGGCGCTTTAGGAAATCACGACCGTTATATTCAACACCTGTAAGCTCATCGCGTGAAAAGGCCATGGTAACGTTCAAACGCCCATCGAGGAAATCCTTACCCACAATTCCCGAGAAATTATAATTCTCATTATCGCTCTTTTCAGAAATACCTGTCGTAAACGAGAATTCCGCACCGTCGAAACGTGTGCGCTGGAAAATGTTGATAACACCAGAAATAGCGTCAGAACCGTAAATCGGCGCGCCGCCAACGCTTAACTGGTCAATTTTATCGGTAAGAATGCTAGGCTGGGTGTTCAAATCTACCTGCGTCCCTGCACCGGCATTCGCAAAAATAGTTGCAACGTTCGAACTTACAAACCGGCGACCATTAATCAAAGTAAGCGTTCGGTTTGATCCCAAGCCGTAGCTATTCGCGAAGTTAACACCTTGACCAAATCCTTGACCGCCTTGTGGCGTAACACTGCCACGAATGCCGGGAAGCTCGTTGAGCGCATCTGCGATATTGGTAAAGTTACGTTCGCGCAATTGGCGATTATCAAGTGTCGTTGTTGGCTCGATCGATTCAAGATTAGGTAAACGAATACGCGATCCAGTAACCGTAATTACTTTTTCATCTACTGCACTCTCCGCTGCAGGCTCATCGGCCGCTGGAGCATCCTGCGCGTAAGACGGCGCCGCTGTAAACAGTGCAAGGCTAATAGCAGAGCCAGCAATCAACAAATTGGTCTTTTTCATCGAAACATCCCTGAATTATCGTTCATATAGTATTCACACTGCCTCTAAAGCGCATGATTGCCATTAGTGCAATGACTTGAAGTGAAAAAGTCCAAATTCTGTCACAAAGTTGCCGTGAAACCACACCAGTGGATTGACTGCGTTTCGTAATTGTTATCACTATATTACAATAACTTGTGCGGATTTAAAGATGGTAATGCCCTGAAAATAGCTTTTAACATCAAGGCGCAAAAAAATTAAAAATATGGACGAAGCAGCGCTTTGAACCTGTTGTCGCTTAGGATGCTTGATGCAAGACCGCTGCGTCGTTCATTTTATAAGCAATGCGTTTCTTGAAATAGGATTACGAAAAGCGCTTTAACCGTACCCTCATGCGCGCCTTCACGCGCCAATGTTGCAGTGCACTATAAGTTGGTGCTAGTAGTGACGGAGTATTCGGGGAAGGACCAACTATGGCACGTGCAGCCAGCAGAAACGGTGATGGGCCAATCATCATTAAAAAGTACGCAAATCGGCGGCTTTATAACACCCATTCGTCCAAATATATCACGCTCGATTTCCTCGCAGAACTGACGCGCAAGGATATTGATTTTAAGGTCGTTGATGCAAAATCCAACGAAGATATAACCCACGGCGTCCTTACGCAGATAATTATGGATGAGGAAAATAACGGACAGCAGATGCTGCCAGTAGGGTTCCTTAAGCAGCTTATCGCCATGTATGGGGATTCCATGCAGGGAATGGTGCCGCAATTTCTCGAAACCTCAATGGATAACTTCCGCAAAAACCAACGACAGGTTCAGGACGTTATTGAAACCGCCATCACGTCAGGTCCCTTTGGCCATCTGGCAAAGCAGAACATCGAATTCCTGCGGACAGCGCGCGAGGCGCTTATGCCTAATTTGGGCAATTTGACCGGCAAAAAAAGCGAGCAGGAGGACAGCATTGCGGACCTTAAGCAACAAATCGCTGCGCTACAGGCCAAGATCGACAAGATTGCGACTGACAAAGCTTTATAATCTCACATATAATTACAGGTAAGATTTTGATAAAACATGCATTAAGCGTTACGCGCGCTCAAAATTTCGCGGGCTGGTATCAAGAAGTCATCTCTGAAGCCGATTTGGCCGAAGAATCGGGCGTGCGTGGCTGTATGGTCATTCGGCCCTGGGGCTATGGCATGTGGGAACGCATCCAGAAGCTGATGGATGCAGAAATCAAAGCCGCTGGCGTTGAAAATTGCTACTTTCCATTGTTCATTCCATTGTCCTTCTTCGAAAAAGAAGCCGACCATGTAGAGGGCTTTGCCAAAGAAATGGCAGTGGTCACGCACCATCGCCTTATCAGCGACGGCAATGGCAAGCTTATCCCCGACCCGGGATCAAAGCTGGAAGAACCACTTGTCGTTCGCCCAACATCGGAAACGGTGATTGGCGCAGCCATGAGCCGCTGGGTTCAAAGCTGGCGTGATTTGCCTTTGATGGTGAACCAATGGGCCAATGTTGTCCGCTGGGAAATGCGCACGCGTATGTTCCTGCGCACAAGCGAGTTTTTGTGGCAGGAAGGGCATACCGCCCATGCAGACCGCGCAGATGCCATGCAGGAAACGATGCGCGCGCTCGAAATGTACCGTGCCTTTGCTGAAGGTCCGCTGGCGATGCCCGTTGTGGCTGGCGAAAAGCCGGAGAATGAGCGTTTTCCTGGTGCAGTAGCAACCTACAGCATCGAAGCGATGATGCAGGATGGGAAAGCCCTGCAGGCCGGAACGTCGCATTATCTGGGCACGGGTTTTGCCGAGGCGTCGGGGATCAAATATCAGGACAAAGAGGGCAATCAGCAGTTCGCCCATACCACCAGCTGGGGTGTTTCCACCCGCATGATTGGCGGCGTCATCATGACGCATGGCGATGATGATGGCTTGCGTTGCCCGCCACAAATTGCGCCGCACCAAATTGTGATCATTCCTATGCTGCGCGACAATGACGAAGACGAAGCCGTCTTGGAATATTGCCGCAGCTTACGCGCCGAATTGCTTGCGCTCAGCGCGTTCGGCGAGCCACTGCGCGTGCTGCTCGACACCAAGGCTGCAAAGGCGTCAAACAAACGCTGGGCTTGGGTAAAGAAAGGCGCGCCTATCATTGTCGAAGTCGGCCCACGCGACATGAGCGAGGGCAAAGCCGCCGTCATTCGCCGCGACCAACTTTACAAGGAAGATGGCAAGCTTGCGACGGCATTTACCCCGCGCGATGCATTGGTTGCCTCAGCAGCCGCGATGCTGGAAGACATCCAAGGCGCCTTATACGCACAAGCAAAAGAACGTCTCGAAGCCAATATTCGCCGCGACGTAACTGACCTTGCACAGCATTTTGCCGGCGATGAAGCCAAATTTGCTGGCTGGGTTGAAGTGCAATGGGCACGTCCAAGTGGCGCTGACCTCGACAAGATTGTCGCGCAGCTCAAAGCGCTAAAGCTGACCATGCGCAACAGTCCAGTAGACGCGGCACCTGCGGACGGCGCTTGCTTCTTTACAGGCGCGCCAGCGGTGGAGCGGATATTGATAGGGCGGACCTATTAGCACATGACCAAATACGCGCAATTTGAGGGGCTTCCCACCCGCGATCAGATATTGGAATTTATCAAGACGTCGAAGGAGCCTGCGGGCAAGCGCGAAATTGCACGTGAGTTTGGTCTACGCGGCAATGAGAAAATTACCCTTAAGGCGTTGTTGAAGGACATGACCGATGAAGGCCTGATCGACATGGCCCCGGGCCGCGCTTTTCACAAAATGGGCGGCGTACCGAAAGTTACGGTGCTGAAAATTGTTGCGATTGACGGTGACCAGGCGGTTGCCGTACCCGAACATTGGGAAGCCGAAGGCATTCCACTACCTAAAATTCGCGTGATTGAAGCCAAAGGTAAGCGCGGGGCCCTGGGTATTGGCGAGCGGATATTGGCACGCACAGAAGAACGCGGCAATGGCTTGGTTGCGCATATCATGAAAAAGCTCGCGAAGGGCAGCGAGCAAATATTGGGCGTGGTCGAGGGCGGCGAAAACGGCCGCTATTGGTTAAAGTCGGTCGACAAAAAGGCGCGTTTTGACACCCAAATTGGGGATGTTGGTGATGCGAAAGCTGGCGAGCTTGTGTTGGCCGAACTGACGGGCAACGCACACAAAAAATCTGCGCGGGTCACGCAAGTACTTGGCGACCCATTTGCACCCAAAAGCTTCAGCCTTATCGCCATTCACAAATATGGCATTCCGTTTGAAATGCCGGAGGCGACCGAACGCGAGGCAGAGCGCGTGCGGGAATTGCCCGTTACCAATGACCATCGTGAAGACCTGCGCCATTTGCCTATAATTGCTATCGATCCACGCGATGCACGCGACTTTGACGATGCCATTTGGGCTACCGCCAATGCCGACACCGGCGGCTTTGACGCGATCGTCGCGATTGCGGATGTTAGTTACTATGTCCGTCCGGGCAGCGCGCTTGACCATGAGGCATCAAAGCGTGGTAATAGCGTATATTTCCCCGACTTGGTCGTGCCCATGCTTCCGCATGCTTTGTCATCAGACAAATGTTCTTTGCGGGCAGGGGAGGACCGGGCGGTACTTGCCTGTCACTTGTCTATTGGCAAGACAGGCCAAGTTGCGTCCTGGCGCTTCACCCGCGCTGTGGCGCGAATTGCCGCCAACATCCCATATCCCGACGCGCAAGCCGCAATTGATGGACAAATGGAAAACCCGTTGCTCGAAACGGCGCTTAAGCCGCTCTGGGCGTGTTGGCGGCTTCTCGCCAAGGCGCGGGATAAGCGCGGGCCATTGGAGCTTAACTTACCCGAGAAGCGAATTACGCTCGACGAAAAGGGCCGTGTCACTGGCGTGGCCGTACGCGAGCAGCTTGAGGCCCATCGCTTGGTGGAAGATTTCATGATCGCTGCAAATGTCGCTGCGGCCAAGGCATTGGAAGCCAAAAAATCGTCCTTAATTTACCGCGCCCATGAACCGCCAAGCCGCGAAAAGCTTGTTGCGCTGAAGGAATATCTCAAGACCTTTGAAATCGACTTCGCGTTGGGCCAAGTGGTAAAGCCAGAAACATTCAACGCAATTCTTGGGAAAATCGTCGACGAAGAAGTTCGCCCGCAGATCATGGAGGCGGTGCTTCGCAGCCAGACGCAGGCTTATTATGGCCCCAATAATGTTGGACATTTTGGCCTGTCGCTTGGCAGTTACGCGCATTTCACGTCCCCAATCCGCCGTTATGCCGACCTTATCGTGCACAGGGCGCTAGTGAGTTCTTACGGGCTTGAGATGCCCAAACCCAAGTTGAAGGATGTTGAGCCGACGACTGGCCTCACCGAGGCAGCCATTACGAAGCTGGCGGCAACTGCCGAAGCCATTAGCCGCACCGAACGCCGCGCGATGGAAGCCGAGCGTGAGACGACTGACCGCTATATCGCAGCGTATCTTTCCGCACAGGTCGGACAAATCATTCAAGCGCGCATCACGGGCGTGCAGAATTTTGGATTTTTTGCAACGGTTGAGGGGGTTGGCGGCGATGGCTTGGTTCCAGTCTCAACCTTGGGCAAAGACTATTTCCATTATGACGAGGCAAGCCAAACACTAATCGGTGAAAAAACGCGGCAGGAATATCGCCCAGGAATGCGACTGGAACTGCGTCTGGCGGAGGCAAACCCGATTTCAGGGTCTCTGCGGTTCGAGTTGCCAGAAGGCGGCAGCTATTCGCCTGACCGGTTCAAGCATAAGGGCAAGCCAAAGACCGGAAAACATGACGCCGGAAAGCGGGGGCGTCCAGGCAATATTCGCCATCAAGGGAAAAAGCGCTAATCTCCAACGCCGCCTTGCGCAATATTGGCAGTTAACTCAAATCATCCAGCTGCGCGTCGCTGAGCGACCCTGGGATCACCATGACCGGGCAGGGCAGTGTCCCGGCATTAACGCCGGTAAAGTGCGCTATCAACGGTCCTGGCGCGCCTTGGGCCGCGGCGCCAAGCACAAGCGCGGCAATGCCCGGATGCTCCTCAAGCATGACCTTCACCACGTCGATTGCTTCGCCGGGTTTGACGGTGATGGCAGGGCGAACGCCCATTTCGTCGAAAATTGAACCCGCCGCAGCCGTCACAAGCTGCTCTGCCCGGTCGCGGGCATCTTCTTCCATGGTTGCCTGAACGCCGCCCCATGCGACAAAGTCAGCCTGCTCAACGAGAGCCAAGATATGCACTTCACCTCCGGTTTTGGCAGCGCGACGTGACGCAAAACGCAGAGCGAGGCGCGCTTCTTCGGTTTCGTCGATGACCACCAAATATGTCCGCATGCATTCCCCCGGCGCCAGCTTTGTCGCCAGCCATTTGTGATTTAAGATAGACTGCGCGAAAATTGCATGATTGGCAACCTTATCACGCTTGACGCTTGGGAAAGCTTGGCTATTCGGAGTTACCAACGAAGTCCAAAAAAGGCTATTACCCAATGCCCATCGAACTCAAAATGCCCGCGCTTTCCCCCACCATGGAAGAAGGCACATTGTCGCGCTGGCTTGTGAAGGAAGGCGACAGCGTTTCTTCAGGCGATTTGTTGGCAGAGATTGAGACCGACAAGGCGACTATGGAGTTCGAGGCGATTGATGATGGGATCGTCACAAAACTGCTCGTGGCGGCAGGAACCGACGGCGTAAAGGTTGGCACGGTAATCGCGATGATTCAGGGTGAGGATGAGGACGCGGCACCTGCGCCGAAATCAACCGCACCAGCAGCTGCGTTACCCGAAGCTTCAAAAACATTAGAGGTCGTGTCAAAGCCGATGGATACGCCGATAACAATATCAAAAGCTGATGTGCAGAAGCAATCCTCCGGTGACGAACGGATCATATCCAGCCCATTGGCCAAGCGGATAGCCGTAAACAAGGGGTTGGACCTTACATCAGTAAAGGGCAGCGGACCCAATGGCCGTATCGTTAAGGCTGACGTCGAAGCGTTTGCCGGCGGAGTATCTGCACCAAGTACCGTACATAACTCGCCGCCGTTGCCGTTGCTAGCTCCTCATGCTGCTATAGATACAGATATCCCGCACGAGGTTATCAAGCTCAGCAATATGCGCAAAACTATTGCGCGCCGCCTGACCGAGTCCAAGCAACAGGTGCCGCATATTTATTTGACCGTTGATGTTCGCCTTGACGCACTGCTTAAACTGCGCGGAGAGCTCAATGCGTCATTGGAGGCGCGTGGTATCAAGCTGTCGGTAAACGATATGCTGATCAAGGCACTGGCGTTGGCGCTGGTTCAGGTACCGAAGTGCAATGTCAGCTTTGCCGGTGACAATATGCTGCAATATGCGCGCGCCGACATCAGCGTTGCTGTCTCGGTACCCACTGGCCTTATAACGCCAATCATTACGGACGCTGCGAACAAGTCGTTGTCCAAAATCTCGACCGAAGTCGGCGAACTTGCTGCCCGCGCCAAAGAAGGCAAATTGCAGCCGCATGAATATCAGGGCGGCACCGCATCTATTTCCAACATGGGCATGATGGGTATCAAGCAATTCGATGCAGTGATCAACCCGCCGCAGGGCATGATCCTAGCAGTCGGAGCAGGCGAAAAGCGCCCTTATATTGTCAATGACGCCCTCGCCATAGCGACGGTCATGAGCGCAACCGGTTCGTTCGACCACCGCGCCATCGACGGCGCAGACGGCGCGATGTTCATGAAGGTGTTCAAGGAACTAGTAGAGAAGCCTTTGGGCCTGGTGGCGTAGAATGGCTGATTATGATCTGGTCGTCCTCGGCTCGGGCCCGGGTGGATATGTTGCCGCAATTCGCGCAGCGCAGCTTGGGTTGAAAGTCGCGATTGTCGAACGTGAAAATCTTGGCGGGATTTGCCTCAACTGGGGATGCATTCCGACCAAGGCACTGCTGCGGTCGGCGGAGATCTATCACTATATGCAGCATGCCAGCGATTACGGCCTGACTGCTGCGAGTATAAGCGCGGATATTGACGCCGTTGTGAAGCGGTCGCGTGGCGTTGCCAAGCAGTTGAACCAAGGCGTCACGCATCTGATGAAAAAGAACAAGATCACCGTTCATATGGGTGATGGAAAGTTGCTTGCGGCGAACACACTCTCGGTTACCAAGGATGGCAAGACCGAGGAACTGACTGCAAAGAACATTATCATAGCGACCGGCGCGCGCGCGCGCGATTTGCTCTTTGCGCCTGCAGACGGAAAGCGCATCTGGACCTATCGCCACGCGATGGTGCCGCCCGAGATGCCGAAAAAGCTGCTCGTCATTGGCTCCGGTGCGATTGGTATAGAATTCGCAAGCTTTTACAATGATATGGGGGCAGACGTAACTGTGGTTGAAATGCTCGACCGCATCGTGCCAGTCGAGGATGCTGATGTCTCAGCCTTCCTTGAAAAGTCGCTCACAAAACAGGGCATGACCATCATGACCGGGGCGGGTGTCGAAAGCCTGCAGGCGACTGCTACTGGCGTATCGGCATCTATTAAGGGCAAGGACGGAAAAGTCGCGACTTCTGAGTTCACACATTGCATCGTCGCCATTGGCATTGTTCCCAATACCGAGAATATCGGGTTGGAAGCGCTTGGCGTAGAGATGGATCGCGGTTTCCTCAAAACCGATACCAACTGCCGCACCAACGTGCCCGGCCTTTGGGCGATTGGCGACATCACCGCCCCGCCTTGGTTGGCGCATAAGGCAAGCCATGAAGGCGTGATTGCCGCCGAAACTATTGCTGGCGGGCATCCGCATGCGATGGACCCGCTGAACATCCCAGGCTGCACCTATTGCCATCCGCAGGTCGCAAGCGTCGGCCTCACCGAAGCCAAAGCCAAAGAGGCTGGCTTTGACGTCAAGGTCGGCAATTTTCCGTTCATGGGAAATGGCAAGGCGATTGCTTTGGGTGAGGCAGAAGGCTTCATCAAAACCGTGTTCGATGCCAGAACTGGTGAGTTACTTGGCGCGCATATGGTTGGCGCGGAGGTGACTGAGCTTATTCAAGGCTACACCATCGGTAAAACCGCTGAACTCGTTGAAGCCGATTTCATGCACACAGTCTTCCCGCATCCGACCTTGAGCGAGATGATGCACGAAAGCGTCTTGGGCGCTTATGGCAAGATGTTGCACATGTGACTTTGTCCGCCCGCCTGTTTCTAACTGCCTTGCTGCTCTTTGCGGCGGTGATTGCTTTGGGCTTTGCTGTCACGGCAGGGCGTTTTCATGATTTTGACATTGCCGTATCACACGCCCTGAACCTGCAACGCGGCGTTTCTCATGATTGGCTCATCCTTGTCATGCAAGGCATTAGCTGGATTGGCGGCGGTATTCAGCGCTATGTCATCGTTGGCATTCTTGCCCTTGCGCTGTGGCGCTGGCGTGGTTGGGGGGTAGCATCGGCAATGGCGGTTGCGACCTTAGCCTCCGCACTTACGTCCGACATATTGAAAAGCTTTTTTGCGCGTGCTCGTCCTGATCTGGTCCCGCAACTTGACCTGATCAGCAGTCCGGCATTTCCAAGCGGCCATGCAACCAACGCAGCTGTGGTCTATTTGCTATTCATCATGCTTGTTCCGCAAGCGCGCCATCCTGCATGGCGATTGGCTGCTGCGGCTATGATTTTGCTTATGGGCCTTTCCCGTATTTTGCTAAATGTCCATTGGCCAACAGATGTCATTGGCGGATGGATGCTTGGGGCGTCTTTTGCGTTAATGGCCGCAGCGGTCATTTCCTTCCGCCGGGAGCAACGGCAGAGCAAAGACCCAACTGTCCAAAAGTTTTAGAACACGGGGCGATAATTTTTACTGTCCTACACGCCGGTAATTTGTCATCTTACGGTCCACTGATTATTTATGGGACGTGAAACATGCGGTTAATGGTGAATTTACGACGGAATATGCGAGTCGCGGTGTTAACGGGCGCAGCACTTTTGTCTGGCGCAGCACAGGCGCAAACAGCTGTCATTACTGCCGACAAGATGATCGACGTTTTGACGGGTAAAACCGTCGACTTTCCAGCTGTTTTTGTCGGCCCAGACGGCCGCATCACCAGCATAGCTGACGCGCGCACCGTGAAATGGGGCAGCGATGTTACGCATATCAACATGTCCGGCAAAACCCTTTTGCCTGGCCTAATCGACATGCATGTCCATCTCGATGGTCCTGCTGACATAGGTGGTTACCGCGGGCTTGAATTTACCGACAGTTTCTGGGGCATGACGGCGGTTGGATCGGCGCAGGCAATGCTCAAGGCTGGTTTTACCTCCGTCCGCAACGTCGGCTCAAGCAACCGCAACGATATTGGTTTGAAACAAGCCATACAAAACGGATATGCGACGGGCCCGCGCATTGTGCCCGCTGGCTATGCTTTAGGGGCAACAGGTGGACATTGTGACTCGACATTCCTGCCACCAAGCCTCGAAAAATCTGACAAGGAAGAAGGTATCGCCGACAGCGAAGACGAATTGCGGTACCAAGTGCGCCGTCAGCGTAAATATGGTGCTGAGGTCATTAAGGTGTGCGCAACAGGAGGCGTGTTCTCCCGTAATACCGAGCCCGGCCAACAACAGCTTTCCGAGCGCGAGCTGCGCGTAATTGCGGACGAGGCACATCAATGGGGATTGCGCGTTGCGGCGCACGCGCATGGCGCAGAGGGTATTAAGGCGGCGATTAAGGGCGGTATTGATACGATCGAACATGCCAGCCTTGTCGATGATGAAGGGATTAAACTTGCCGTGGCACGGCCGCGTCCGGTCTGGTTCTCCATGGATATATACAACACGGATTATACGCAGGCCGAAGGCGCCAAAAATGGCGTGCTTGAGGATAATTTGCGCAAAGACCGCGAGGTCGCGCAAATACAGCGCGACAATTTCCGTAAAGCCCACAAAGCCGGCGTTCGGATGGTCTTTGGTTCGGACGCAGGCGTGATGCCGCACGGCTTGATTGGAGGCCAGTTCAAGATCATGGTGCAATATGGCATGACGCCTATGGAAGCCATTCAAGCAGCTACCCGCAATGCGGCGCAGGCGCTTGATCGTGAGAAAGATGTGGGCGCCATCGCGGTTGGCCGGTTCGCCGATATCATCGCCGTGGATGGAAACCCCTTGGCTGATGTGCGCGAACTGGAATCGGTTGATGCCGTGATTAAGGGCGGCAAGGTCGTGCAATAATTCGGATTAGTCTAATCGTCATAGTGCATTGATTGCGCAATGACGGTTGTGTAAACTGATTGTATCAGACGTCGAAGAACCGCTAGTTCAACAACATCAGGGATTTGAATCATGATAACCATCATCGCAACTGCACTGCTTAGCATGGCCGCTATGAAGGGCGACGCCATGGACACCGCGCGTAAATCGTTCAACAATTGCATGATCGAGGTGCACAACACCGCAGTTGGTGAAAAAGCGAGCCCGAGTGCTTTCATCCAAACCTCCGACGCGGCATGCCCGACGGAGCGCGCGGCGTATAAGGAAATCCTTGTAAAGTCAGAGCGGTCTTATGGATCAAGCCAGACCGAAGCGGAGAAATTTGCATCGGAAGAAATCCAGATGATTGTGGATTCGATCGTCACCAGCTTTAACGAGAATGTCGAAAGCGGCGCGAAGCTTACACCGGAGAAGTAAGGGCGCGAAAGGCAGCGATATCTGGCGGACAGGGTGGGATTCGAACCCACGGTGAGCTTCCACCCACGACGGTTTTCAAGACCGTTGCCTTAAACCACTCGGCCACCTGTCCGCTTAAGAAGCGTCCCCTAGCCAGTGCGGTTTGCGATAGCAAGCGTAGATGACGCGCTGTTGCCCCACAGCACACGATGAAATGGGCGCTCGACGGGATCAAAGTAATTCACAGGCTTTGTTCGTTGTGCCAATATGCAGCCATGCAGAAGACAGGTCACCGCATGCGCGTACATAGAAAGATACTGACAGCTTTGGCCATCAGCGCCAGCGTATTGATGCTTAGCCCAAATGTGTTGGCGCAAGATGCGGCGGTACCGCCCACGCGGTCGCCCGTGTCCGCACCCATTGCCAGCACAAACATCCATGAAGCTGGTTTTCGGGCGTATCTGTTGCAGGTGCGGCAGCGGGCGTTGGGCGAAGGCGTTTCCACTGCAACGCTTGACCGCGTGCTGCCATCGCTGAGCTTTAACCGAACCGTGGTCCGCCTGGACAAGCAGCAACCAGAAGGCGCATCCAACGCGCCGGTGCCGAACTTTGCACCCTATAAAGCAACCCATGTGGATGCGTCGCGCATTGGAAGAGGCCGCTTTAAATATTCCGAGCTTCGGCCGTTGCTGGAGCGGATTGAGAAAGAAACCGGCGTGCCGGAAGAAATCATGATTGCCATTTATGGCCATGAGACCAGTTATGGCGCGGTGATGGGCAATTTTAACGCGCCCGAGGCCTTGGCGTCACTTGCCTATGATGGACGCAGACGGCCGTTGTTCGAGGCGGAGTTGGTTGCGGTCCTTAAGATGATTGACCGTGGTGTGCCACAATATGCGATTACGGGAAGCTGGGCAGGGGCGCTGGGTAAGCCCCAGTTTCTGCCTTCGGTATATTTGCGGCTTGCCCGAGATGGCGATGGTGACGGCTATGCCGACATCTGGCGCAGCGAAGTCGACGCCATGACGTCTATCGCCAATTATTTCGTCAATGCTGGCTGGCGGCGCGGCGAGGAATGGGGCTTTGCCGTCAATGTTCCAGAAACCTTAAACCGTGACAAATTGGGGTCACGCATGTCACCGCCGCGATGCCCCCGCGTTTTTGGCAGACACAGCCAGTGGCGCACCATTGCTGAATGGCGTCAGCTGGGGATATCGCCCCAGAGCAGGTCGTGGCCAAAGGACAGCATGATGGCGACGTTACTTGAACCCGATGGCGTCGGCAAAACTGGCTATCTTCTGGGCGGAAATTACCGGGTTATATTGGACTACAACTGTTCGAATTTTTACGCGCTTTCGGTCGGGTTGCTGGCTGACCAGCTGCGCAATTAGTGTTCCGACCAATGCCAGCAGACCGCTATACGCGGCGGTTAAAATCGCCTATCATATTGCGAATGCAAGCGGCTCTGCCATTTGATCACGGAACAGAAGAATTTATGCGCCATTTAGCGGACACATTAAACGGCCAGCCACAAAGGGAAAGCCTGTGACTGCGCGTGGCCGATTTATATCTATTGAAGGCGGTGAAGGAGTTGGCAAATCGACCCAAATCGCCGCGCTGGCCGCATTCATTGAACAAAAAGGCTTTGAGGTTGTATTGACACGCGAGCCGGGCGGCACGGAGGGCGCGGAGACTATTCGGCAATTGGTGCTTGGCGGCAGTGCAGAGCGGTGGTTGCCACGCGCAGAGGCATTATTATTCGCTGCGGCCCGAAGTGACCATGTCGAACGGTTGATAGAACCCGCACTGGCCAGGGGAAAATGGGTTATATCGGACCGCTTTATCGACAGCAGCCGCGCCTATCAGGGTGCGGGCTCTGGGCTGTCGGATGCCGATATAATGGCGCTGCACCACATCGGCAGCCGGGGTATGTTACCCGACCGGACTTTAGTGTTGCGGCTTGATTCCAAAGAAGCCGCCAACCGCGCGGCTGCGCGCGACCAGAACCAACCTGACCGCATTCAGGGCCGCGTTGAAACCTTCCACGCCGACGTTGACATAGCGTTTGTGAGCTTTGCCGAGAGTGAGCAACGCGTTCGGCTTGTTGATGCATCGGGCGCGCCACACGAAGTTAGTATGCGGTTGCTGGCCGAAATCAGTGATTTGCTGGAACCTGCATGAACGACTATGTAGGGCATGATAAGGCGTGGCGGCAGTTTGCAACCGCTTACGAAAGTGGCAAGACCCATCATGGCTGGATTTTGGCTGGACCAAGGGGGCTTGGAAAATCCGCGTTTGCACTGCGGGCAGCGGCGCTATTAGTTGACCCTACAAATGCTTATAGCAATATGATCGCGCGGGGATCACATCCTGATATTTTGTCGGTGAAACGCCTTCCGAAAGAGGCCTTGAAAGATGATGAGGACATCGGTGATGCAACCGAGTTCAAACGCAGCATAACCGTAGATCAAATCCGCAGTCTGCAGCAATCGCTCACCACGCGGCCCGGACTTAGTGACCGGCGCGCAATTATCATAGACGCGGCCGATGACTTGGAACGCGGCGGGGCCAATGCGTTGCTGAAGTCGCTTGAGGAGCCGCCTATTGGCACGTTCTTTTTCCTGATCAGCCATGCGAGCGATAGGCTTTTGCCAACTATCCGCTCACGGTGCCAGATTTTACGGTTTGAAGCCCTTTCTGACAGCGATATGACCAACGCTCTGCAACGGGCCGCTCCAGAGGTCAGCGCGACAGAGATTGATGCGCTTATCCGTTTGGGAAATGGGACGCCGGGCCAAGCGCTGGATTTTCTCGGGCTTGATCTCAAAGAGATTGAGGACGCCATGACGTCAATCTTACGCACGGGTGACCGTGACAACGGGCTTCGGAGTGGCTTATCAGACAAGCTAGCGCTGAAGGCAGCACAGCCACGGTATGAGGCGTTCTTGCGCCGAGCGCCTGCTTTAATCGCAGAATACACCCGCACACTTGATGCTACACAGGTGAGCAACGGCGTTGCCGCATGGGAAGCTGCGAGCAGCCTTGCTGCGCGCGCGATAGCGCTAAGTCTCGATAAGCAAAGCGTCGTGTTCCAAATGGGAAGCTTGCTGGCATCGATACAAGCGCATAAAGCGCGAAATTAGTAATTATTAAGAGTATTCATGTCCCAACCTTTCTACATTACCACTGCCATCGCTTATCCCAATGGAAAGCCGCATATCGGCCACGCCTATGAGGCTATTGCAACTGACGCGATTGCGCGGTTTCAGCGTTTGAATGGCCGTGAAGTCTGCTTCGTTACGGGTACCGACGAACATGGCTTAAAAATGGATCAGACCGCACGCGCCGCGGGGAAGGCTACGCGCGATCTTGCAGATGAAATGTCACTATATTTCAAACAAATGTGCGAAACTCTTGATATTTCATATGATCATTTTTGCCGTACAACGGCCGAAAATCATCACACAGCAAGTCAAGCCGTCTGGAAACGCCTGGAGGCGAGTGGCGATCTGTATTTAGATAGGTATGAAGGCTGGTACTCTGTCCGCGACGAGGCTTATTATGACGAAAGCGAGCTGACCGACGGGGAAGGTGGGCAGAAGCTCTCACCCCAAGGAACGCCGGTCGAATGGACCGTTGAGGAAAGCTGGTTTTTCCGGTTGTCCAAATATGAGCAGCCATTGCTGGAATATTACGCTGCGAACCCCGATTTTATCCGCCCGGATAGCCGCAAAAATGAAACCGTCAAATTTGTCGAAGGCGGATTGAAGGACTTGTCGGTATCGCGCACCAGCTTTGATTGGGGCGTAAAGGTTCCAGGCAGCGAGAACCACGTCATGTATGTGTGGCTCGATGCGCTGACGACCTATATTTCGGCGATTGGTTTTCCCAACGAGACCGAAGAATGGCGCAAATTCTGGCCCGCCAGCGTCCATATCATCGGCAAAGACATTGTGCGTTTCCACACCGTCTATTGGCCAGCGTTTCTGATGTCTGCGGGCTTGCCCTTACCAAAAATGGTATTCGGTCATGGTTTCTTGCTCTCTCGCGGTGAAAAAATGTCTAAGTCATTGGGGAATGTCGTCGACCCTATGGAGCTTGCCCAACTTTTCGGTGTCGACGCGTTGCGGTACTTCCTGTTGCGCGAAGTCAGCTTTGGCCAAGACGGCAGCTATAGCCCCGAAGCCATTGTCACCCGCGTAAATGCAGACCTTGCCAACAGCTTTGGCAATCTTGCGCAGCGGACACTGTCGCTGATCTTCAAAAACTGCGAGGGTCGCCTTCCGGCTATTGGCGGGCATCATGACGACGATAACGCCTTGCTAGAATTGGTCGGGAACGCGGTTTCAAAGCAAATTCCAGCGCATTTCGAAGACCTAGCGATGTCACAGGCTTTAGAGGCGTGGATGCAGGCGGTGTTTGCCTGTAACGCTTATGTGGACGTGCAAGCGCCCTGGGCACTTAAGAAGACCGATCCCGAGCGGATGGAAGCCGTATTGGCAACGTTGTTCATATGTATCGCGCAGCTTGCCATTGCCGCGCTGCCGATTATTCCAGGTTCCGCAACTAAGTTACTTGATCAAATGGGCGTGCCCAATGAAGTTCGCAATTTTGCAGATGCTGGAACGCATTGGTATGCGCCGCTGGCCGAAAGCGGTTTCCAGATTGCCCAGCCTGTAGGCCTTTTCCCGCGGCTAGAATTGCCGGCGGAGGAGGGGGCTGCCGCCTGATGTTCGTCGATTCCCACTGCCACCTGAATTATAAGGGCTTAGTTGAACAGCAAGTCGATGTTCTTGCGCGGGCGCGTGAAAGTGGTGTGTCTGCGATGCTTAACATTTCCACGCGGGAGTGTGAGTGGGATGACGTCATCGGGTTAGCCGAGCAGGAAAGCGATGTATGGGCTTCCGTTGGTATTCATCCACATGAGGCCGACCAACATGTTGGTATGGATTGTGCAAAGCTAGTCGAAAAGTCAGCGCATCCGCGTGTTGTTGCCATAGGCGAAACGGGTCTGGATTATTATTACGACAAAAGCGACCGCGCCCAGCAGTGCACTGGGTTTCGCGAACATATCAAGGCTTCGCGCGAAACGGGCCTGCCGATCATTATTCACACACGCGATGCGGAGGCTGACACAGCCGCCATATTGACCGAAGAAATGCGGGAAGGGGCTTTCACTGGCGTCATTCATTGTTTTACCGCCAGTGCCGCATTTGCCCGAATAGCCTTGGATCTTGGCATGTACATATCGCTATCAGGAATTGTGACGTTCAAAAACGCACAGGACCTTCAGGACGTGGCCAAATGGCTTCCAGAAGACCGTTTGCTGGTTGAAACCGACGCGCCATTTTTGGCGCCAATTCCACATCGCGGAAGGACCGGCGAACCAGCCTTTGTGGCTGACACCGCGTGCTTTGTCGCCCAGTTACGCGGCGTGGCGCCCGAGATCCTTGCGCAGCAAACTGCAGACAATTTCTACAATTTGTTTTCTAAGGCTATACGATGAACTTCATCGAGGACGGCCCATCGTTGATTTGGGGCGTCGTGTGTATATTGCTGTTGATCAGCTCACTCGCGGCCCGGCGTCTGCCGTTGGGTTATTTAGCCAAGGCTGGGCTTGCTTGGATTGCGATTTTTGCGGCTTTGTTTGCTGTTTTCAGCTTTCGGTATGAATTCATCGGTATTTGGGAACGCGTGAAAGCAGATATTTCTGGCACAGCAGGACAAAGCATCACCAGCGAGGCCATTTCATTGCGGCGACAGGATGATGGCCATTATTGGCTGCAGGTCGAGGTAAATGGCACGCCTGTGCGTTTTATGATCGATAGCGGCGCCACATTTACCGCCATGAACGCAAACACTGCCAAAGACACACAGGTTGAAGTTGAAACCGGCGGCTATCCGGTCATGCTTGGCACAGCTAACGGCCGTGTCGCGGCCAAGCGTGGCATGATAAGTTCGCTAAAAATGGGATCGCATGTGATTGGAAATCATCGAGTAGTGGTATCCGAAAATTTTGGTGACACAAATGTGCTTGGTATGAATTTCCTCGATGCCATGAAGAGTTGGAAAGTTGAAGGCAATGTGATGACCCTGCAACCGTGATGCTCAGGACTACATTAAACTTCAACTCAAATTTAATAAGATGAATTAATTAACATAATATATATTATCGACCTTAATGATGCAGGCTTACAGATGCGCACCGATATAACCCTTCTCACAGAAATCATGGCCCAGTTGCGTGACCCTAACGACGGCTGTCCTTGGGACCTTGAGCAGGATTTTTCCACCATTGCGCCTTATACCATTGAGGAAGCATATGAAGTCGCCGACGCGATCGAACGCAATGACCTTGATGGATTAAAAGACGAATTGGGCGACCTACTTCTTCAAGTCGTGTTCCATAGCCAGATAGCGTCAGAGCTTGGAGCATTTGGTTTGCAAGACGTCGTCAGCGGTATCTGCGATAAAATGATCCGGCGGCACCCGCATATCTTTGGCGACAAAGTTATCGGGAATGACGCTGTTCCGGAAGCATGGGAGAGTATTAAAGCGGCTGAACGTAGCGGTGATGAAGACACCAGTGCGCTGGCCGGTGTTGCCCTCGCCCTTCCCGCATTGTTGCGAGCACAAAAAATACAGAAGCGCGCTGCGCGTACTGGCTTTGACTGGCCGGACCAGTCCGGCGCACGAGATAAAATCATTGAAGAATTACAGGAAGTTGAAAGCGCAACTTCACCAGAGCATGTCACTGAAGAAATCGGAGACCTGCTTTTTGCGGTGGTCAATTTTGCGCGCTTTCACAAAGTTGACGCCGAGCACGCTCTAAAATCGGCAACTGCCAAATTTGATCGACGTTTTCGGGACATGGAAGCGTCTGCCGGTGAAGCGTTTGCGGGGCTCTCGCTGGATGCCAAAGAGGAATTCTGGCGACAAGCAAAAGCGAAGGAGTCTAAATAGCGCCTCTTCTATGCTTCTAATTGCGTGAACTGCTTTTCAAACTGTCCCCACAGCTGCCTACTTAACGACACATCCACGGACACGGTTTCACCGTCAACTATCTGGTGTGTCACGGTCCCTCGCCCATGTAACCATGCCAATGGAGCACCATCGTCAGCCCGAAGCTTCACCGTCCTAACGTCGTTGCCCTTGGCAATCAGCGCCGACAAATGCGCTTTGAACGCGTCGACACCCTCTCCGGTCTCGGCAGAAATCATAAGCACGGTATCATCGCGCCTGGATATGCCAGTTAATTCGTCAAGACGATCGCCTTCCAAAAGGTCCATCTTATTCCATAGTTCAACCATGCGCGGCTGATTCCCCGCATCAGCATCATCAATAACACCAAGATCGCGAAGGATCTGCAGCACATCGTCACGCTGTGAATCCGTTTCGGGATGCGAAATATCGCGAACATGGACGACGATGTCTGCCGAGATCACTTCTTCCAGTGTCGCACGGAAGGCCGCGATCAATTGCGTTGGAAGATCCGAGACAAAGCCAACAGTGTCAGATAGAATCGCCTTTTCGACGCCTGGCAGTGCAATTTGCCGCATGGTCGGGTCCAATGTCGCAAACAACATATCTTCTGCCAACACGGTTGCGCGCGTCAGTTTATTAAACAATGTCGATTTACCCGCGTTGGTATATCCGACCAACGCAATGACTGGCCAAGGCGCGCGTTTGCGCCGAGCGCGATGCAGCGAACGTGTTCTCTTGACCTCTTCCAACTCACGCCGCAACCGTGCCATGCGGTCGCGGATCATGCGACGGTCGGCCTCAATCTGCGTTTCACCAGGGCCGCCAAGAAAGCCAAAGCCCCCACGCTGACGTTCCAAATGGGTCCAACTGCGCACCAAACGCCCAGCTTGATAATCAAGATGTGCCAACTCCACCTGCAACCGTCCTTCGGCAGTGGCAGCGCGCTCGCCGAAAATCTCAAGAATTAGCCCAGTCCGGTCAATCGTCTTGAGGCCCGTCCGTTCTTCAAGGTTTCGTTGCTGAATTGCGGTTAAAGATGCGTCTACAATCAGAAGGTCAGCTTCCAACTCGCGACCCATTTCTGCGATTTCTTCAACCTGCCCCCCGCCGAGCAAGGTTACCGCGCGCGGCGAACGCACCCGATAATGTTTCTTGCGCACGACGTTCAAACCGATCGCAAGTGCAAGACCCTCAGCCTCGGCAAGACGCGACTCTGGCCCTACAGAGGCTCTTCCGGGTAGCTCTGGGTAAACGACCAAAGCACGCGCGCCACGCGCGAACTCGTCCGTTTCGCTGCGTTCAAACCCGCTCAAATATCGCTCTCGTCGACGCCTTGATTATATTCTGCAAGGTTAACCGGATGGGCTGGCTGGATAGTGGATATAGCATGCTTGTATACAAGCTGCGTCGTCCCATCTCGTTCCAGCATGACCGAAAAAAGATCATAGGCAGCAATGGCGCCTTGAAGCATGACGCCATTCACCAGAAACGTGGTGACTGACTCGTTCTTGTCGCACATGGCGTGGAGAAAGACGTCCTGCAACGCGCCAGGTCGGTGGCTTGTACGCGACATCATTTCATCAAACAGCGCCCTGTCAGGGGACGTAGATGGCATAATTGTAGAAATGGAATGCTTATAAACGAGTTGCGACAGGCCGTCGCGGCGCAAAAGCACCGAAAAATTATCAAACCACGTTACAACGCCTTGAAGCTTGACCCCTTTGACCAAAAACATGGTCACGGGTGTTTTCGATTTTCTGAGGGAGTTCAGAAAGAGGTCTTGAAGTCCGTTATTTTTTTCAGTCATTATTAGTGTCCGATTATATTTATTGTTAAGCCTTATCAGACTGAAGGTCCGTCAAACAGCCGGATGAAAAAGCGGCTGTATCGATACACGAATAACATCGATTCCGCAATTGTGCTCAAACGTCTCCATCATCGTTAAAGTCCAAGGCGTTCTTACGCACCGAAATACCAAGCAGCTTAAGCTTCCGGTGCAGAGCCGAGCGCTCCATACCAACAAATGTAGCCGTCTTCGAGATGTTCCCAGAGAAACGCTTGATCTGCACGCGAAGATATTCCCGTTCAAACGCTTCGCGTGCTTCCCGTAATGGCGCGCCCATCAAAGACGTCACATTATGCTCTGCGCCTTCATAGCTATTGATAATTTCCGAAGGAAGCATGTCCGCTTCTATCGTTACAATGCCGTCTGCTGGCGCCATTATGATCGTACGTTCTATTATATTTCGCAATTGGCGAACATTGCCTGGCCATTCGCACGCTTGTAGCGCGGCCAAGGCATCGTCGGAAAAATTGGGCGGAGAAATGCGGTGCTCGGATGCAAAACGGGCAGCATAATGGTGGACAAGGTTTGGTATATCTTCACGCCGGCCAGATAATGCCGGTATTTCGACAGGAACGACGTTCAGTCTGTAAAAAAGGTCTTCACGAAACCGACCCTCCGATATTTCAACCGCCAGATCGCGCGCCGTTGCGGACACAAAGCGGACATCTACCCTAATTTGTCGGTCACCGCCTACGCGCACAAAGCTTTGGTCGGTTAGAACGCGCAGGATCTTGCCTTGTGTTGTGCGCGGCATATCCGCCACTTCGTCGAGGAACACAGTCCCGCCATGGGCCTTTTCTAGCATGCCTGCCTGAAAAAGGTGCCCATCTCGTTCAATACCGAATAGTTCTTCGTCAAACCGTTCCGGCGAAAGACGGGCGGCGCTAACCGAGATAAAGGCAGACCCTGCCCGCGGACTCCAACTGTGCAGCAAACGCGCCGCGACTTCTTTTCCAACCCCTGCAGGACCGGTAATAAGCATCCGGCTGCCCGTGCCCGCAACTTTTTTCAGCGTCGCACGCACCGCGTTGATTGACGGCGAAGACCCTGTCAGTTCTTCCGAATGCCCAACCCGTGCCTTCAGTACAGCATTTTCGGCGCGAAGCCGTTCAGTTTCAGTTGCCTTCGCCACCAAGTGCAACAACTTGCTAGCTTCAAAAGGTTTCTCAATGAAGTCAACGGCGCCCTGGCCAATGGCTGCAACAGCGGTGTCGATGTTGCCATGGCCAGAGAACACAATAACCGGAATTTGCGGGTCGCGGACCTTGATAACGCGCAACAGTTCGATGCCGTCCATTGATGAACCCCGCAACCAAACGTCGAGCAGTATTAAGGATGGCAAACGCTCATCCAGCGCAGCTAGTGCATCATCCGCCGAAGATGCGGTTCTGGTGCCGTAGCCTTCGTCTTCCAAAACACCGGAGACCAGATCCCTAATGTCTTGCTCGTCGTCTACAATCAGTATGTCGAGTGCCATAATCAGCCCATAACCTCATCTGAATTGGAAGGAGGTAAGGAGGATTTCGCTTTCCCCACCTTGGATGCAACGTTTTCGGGGTGAAACTTTAGCGTGACAACCGCCCCTGCCGGCTCGTTATCCGAAAGCAAAATTTCGCCAAAATGCTCTTCAATAATCTTTTTTACAATCGCCAGACCAAGACCAGATCCGGTCGCACGATTGGTAATATAAGGCTCCATGATCCGCTGTCTGTCCGATGGTAAACCAATCCCATTATCTGCTATTCGAATAATTAACGCCTTGTCCTCCATCAGGAGATCAACGGATATTACGCCATCAAGCGGTATCTTTTTTCGTTTTTCCTCAATCGATTCAACCGCATTTTTAAGAATATTGGTAACTGCTTGCCCCAACTGTCGGCGGTCTGAAATAAGTGGCGCAATTTGGCCTTCTTGGCGGTAATCAAACACAATATCGGGATGCGCCACCTCAAAGAGAAATACCGCATGGCCGACGATATCGTGCACATTCTCGGCACGAAACAGAGGCTTTGGCATACGTGCAAAGGACGAAAACTCATCAACAATATTACGCAAATCTCCGACTTGACGGACAATTGTGCTCGTCAACTGTTCAAATATTGCTTGATCTTGCGGGATGTTCTTACCGAACCTGCGTTGCAATCGTTCCGCGGCCAATTGGATGGGTGTCAGTGGATTTTTGATTTCATGCGCAATACGTCGTGCGACATCCGACCAAGCAGCACGGCGTTGGTCAGCCAATTGCTGGCTAATGTCTTCGAACGTCACCACATTGCCCTGCGCACGCGGCGAAACCGTGACTGCGACTGTAACCGGCTCTGGCCCATCGCCCAGTTGCACAACGCCGCGCGCACTTTCGTTTACCAAAGCGGCCAACGCGGGCGCGACCAAGGTGAATTGCTGCCCCACGATAGTTAACGATGCGTTCTTCAGAAGCTTTTCAGCGGTCGAATTGGCCAGTTCAACAACACCATTGCCATCAACTGATAAAACGCCAGCGGAAACGGACTCCAGGACGGCTTCGATGAACAACCGTCGCTCGCCAAGTTGATGGTTTGTTGCAAGTAACACACCGGTTTGTGCCTGTAAGCGCTCAGTCATGCGGTTGAACGATTGCGACAGAAACCCGACCTCGTCTTCGCGAAACTCATCTATACTGACCCGAGCGGACAGGTCACCGTCCGCAATCTGCTGCGCCGCATCCACAAGGTTGTTCACAGGACGCACAAGGCGATCAGCGACCCGCAGGGCTACCCACAAAGTAATTCCAATAATCATCAACGACACAAAATAGAGCGCGAGATTGAACTGGATTTGAAGCGCGCGTGAACGCGCAACCATCTTGTCGTAATCTTCAAGCACGGATTGCGCGCGCGCACCCAAGGCAAATGAAGGTACAGTTTCGGCTCGCCTGACGTATAAATAGGTTCTTGGACTGTCAAACAGCACAACAACTGCATCGATATTGTTAGGGCTAACGGTCACAACGAAATTTTCGCCGGACTTAAGTTTTCGCAACGCTTCGCTACTGATCCAGTTACCACGGGGCTTTTCGGCCAACACAGCCTCTGTATTTTGCTGCCCATTGGGACTGATTGTCACAATCGCGGATTCACTCAGCTTACGGTTCAAGACCTGCTGGGGATATGCAATTTCGAGAAATTCTGAACTGTCGATTTTGACTTGCGACAGAATGTACCGGATATCGCCAGCCATCGTAACAGTCTCGGCCCCGACATCGCGCACTTTCTCGTCATAATATCCCTTCGCTAGCTCACCTGCATTTTGCAGCATCCCGCGTGCGGATCCAGAAAACCAGAACTGAACCCCGCTTTGAAAAAGCAATGATGCAAAAATAACCAGCAAGACAGTTGGCACTGCAGTAATTGCGGAAAATATGGCGACCAGACGCACATGCAGTAATTGTTTACTGCCTATGTTGCTATTCTCCGCCCGCTTGAGTGCAACACGCCGCCCGAACAACACCAGAAGTAATGTTGCTGGCAATAAATTACCCACCAACATCGTTGCGGATGCAGCTGGTGCAAGGGGTTCTGACTGCTGCCCCTGCCCGATCAAAAGCAAAGCGGTTACAACGCCAGCGACAACAATCATCACTGCGCTTGCGATTTCGAGAAATTTTATCGACTGGCCGTTACCCACTAGGTCAGCAAGCCAATCAAAAAGGCGACGGGGGGCGGAAGGTATTGACGTATCCTTCGTTAGTCCATTTGTTGCCATAAAGTCACTGTGGCATTCCTTGCGTTGCCTGAAAAGCACAAAATTATGGTCCAAATGCCACGTGTCGCGTTAAGTGCTCATTCTAACGCCCACCGGAGGGACCAATCCCATAATCGGTGAGCTTCTTGCGCAATGTGTTGCGATTAATCCCGAGCAAGGCCGCCGCTTTCAACTGATTACCTTTAACCTGCCGCATCACATGTTGAAGAAGCGGAATTTCAAATTGCGCCAGCGCGCGCGGATATAATTTCTCACGTGTTGAACCGCGTTGCCGCTGATCGCGCAAAAATTGCGCTACCGCCGCCTCAAAACTTGCGCCTTGGATAGACGGCTCGGCATCCTGCGCAGGTTCAATAAACTGCATGATAGTGGCATCAGTGATAATGTCTTCGCGGCACAGCAATGCAAGCCGGTAGATAAGGTTTTTCAGTTCGCGAATATTGCCCCGCCACGGCATCGCCATTAACTGGCTGACGGCGTTGTCATCAATTTTCCGGATAGGCAGGCCATCCTTCGCCGCCATGATCAGGAAATGCTGCGCGAGTAAGCCAATGTCCTCTGTGCGTTCGCGTAACGGCGGCATCTCAATAGGTACGACGTTCAAGCGATAATATAAATCTTCGCGAAAGCCGCCCTTTTCAATCAAGGCCGGCAAGTTCTGGTTGGTCGCAGCGAGGATACGCACATCAAGCCGAATGCTCGCCTTTCCGCCAATGCGGCTTATGACACCGCTTTGCAGCGCGCGTAGCAAACGCGTTTGGGCATGCATCGGCATGTCGCCGATCTCATCGAGGAACAAAGTTCCGCCTTGCGCCTGTTCAAACCGGCCAATCGACTGACCAACTGCGCCAGTAAACGCACCTTTTTCGTGACCAAAAAGCTCTGCCTCAATCAACTCGCTCGGGATTGCAGCCATATTGACGGCAACGAACGGGCCAGTCTTACGCTGGCCAAGATTGTGGATAGCCTCGGCCACCAATTCCTTGCCGGTGCCGCTTTCACCAGAGATCAAGACAGATAGGTCGTTGCGCAGCAACCGTGCGACCATGCGGTAAACATCCTGCATAGCTGCGCTGCGACCGATCATTGGTAGATTGACTTCGGTGAGCGATTCAAATGGATCTGCTGACGTCGACCGCCGTTTTTCGATGCCTTGTTTTACCGCGAGAACAAGGTCATTCAGGTCAAAAGGCTTTGGGAAATATTCGAATGCGTCAATCTCACTGGCCCGCACGGCAGTTTCCAATGTATTCTGCGCAGACATGATGATGACAGGCATGTCGGGCGATTTTTCCATCGCCTCTTTCAACGTCGTTAAACCATCGCTGTCCTTCAACATGACGTCAGTCAGCATCAGGTCAAAATGCCCACTGGCCAGCACTGTATCGCGTGCGGCGACCGAATCGCATAACTGCGTTTCGATATTCTCGGCTTGAAGTGCGGCGCTGACCACCAGACCAATGGACACATCATCCTCAACGATAAGTACACGTGGCGGCTTCATGCGTTTACTTTCCCTGATGCAACCGGCAGCAACAACCGGAAAATAGTCTGCTCCTGTGCAGCGTCGCGCTCAAACAGTACCCGGCTGTTCATCTGCTGCACCAGCTTGCGGACAATCGCGAGACCAAGCCCCTGCCCGTCTCGCTTTGTGGTGACAAAGGGCGAAAACAGCTCATCGACGATGTGATCAGGCACGCCGGGGCCATTGTCTGAAATGGCGATTTCGACCGGTAGCTTAATCGAGCGACGGTCGGCGTCTGCATCACGTAGAGCGCCACTCATCACAAAGCGGGTGGATATACCGATGACGCCGTCAAAGCGCCCTTGCATCGCGTCTGTCGCGTTCTGCAGCAAATTAATAAGCACTTGCACCATCCCGTCGGCATCAATCAGCACATCTGGCAAGGACGGGTCATAATTAATTGAAATTTCTGGCATTGCGCGGTTTGCGGCACGCAAGGACCGGATGGCACGTTCAATCAGCAAATGGATATTGGCAGGCGCAAGTTCCGCCGGTTCCGAACGGCCAAGCTTTTGCATCTGGTCAAGTAGCCGCGCGATACGGTCCACTTCGTTGACAATTAAATCTGTCAAAGCGACATTTTTTTCATCAACTTGACGTGCAAGCAATTGCGCCGCGCCTTTGATACCGGCCAAGGGGTTTTTGATTTCATGGCCCAGTATTGCCGGGGCACCCATGGCCTGTTGTTGCCCGCCGTCGCGTTGATCCCCAATATGCTCCCGACCGCCATTGCGCGGCGATATGATGGCTATTCTCCAGTCTGGGTCCTTGGACACCGAAGATAGGCTAATATCGACTGTAATGAGCCCGTGAGGGGTTTTCAGCTCCATATCTTGAGCAGAGATATCGCTATCGAACGAGCGCAGAGCAGCATTCATCCGCTCGCTTGCAAAGATGAGTGTTTCGTCGACCCGCTGGCCTTCAAGCCAGCGCTTGCTCCGCCCGAAGAACGCTTCACTGGCGTCGTTGGCATAATCGATACAATGATCGGGAGAAATCAGCAGCACCGGGACAGAAATACTCGCCAGCATCTGACCATAATCGGGACGATGCGTGTCTTTCGACATATCTCAGGCAGCCGTTCTTGTCAGAAAGGGTGCATAAAACCGTGTAAGCTCGTCAATGACGACATTGGGGTCATCTATCCGATTCATAAAATTCCGGAATTCGGCTGAGCCATTCAAGCCCTTTGTATACCAGCCAATATGCTTACGGGCGATGCGCACCCCTACCTCACTGCCATAATGGTCAAGCATTGCGCGATAATGGTCGATGATCAGGTGAAACTGTGCGTCTATATTCGGATCATCAATGGTTTCACCTGTACGGAACCAGTGCATCATTTGCCCCAAAAGCCAGGGCTTTCCATAAGCTCCTCGACCAATCATGACGCCATCGGCGCCACTTTGCGTTAAAGCGGCCTGCGCGTCGGCAATATCGCAAATATCGCCATTCACAATGACGGGCAACGCCACAGCGTCCTTTACCTTGCGCACAAAGGCCCAGTCAGCTGACCCCTTATACATCTGGTTACGTGTGCGACCATGAACCGTAATCATCTTTGCGCCCAAATCTTCTGCAATCCGGGCAAGTTCTGGTGCATTCAGGGATCCATGGTCCCAGCCCATGCGCATTTTGACGGTAACTGGTACCGATACAGCCTTTACCGTTGCTTCAATAAGGCTTGCCGCCAAGGGCAAATCCCGCATCAAGGCCGAGCCAGCATCACCGTTCACAACTTTTTTAACGGGACACCCCATGTTAATGTCAATTATCGCCGCGCCACGATCTTCATTCAGCTTCGCCGCCTCACCCATTTCATAGGGTGTGCAACCAGCAAGCTGCATGGAAACAGGTTCTTCAATTGCGTCCCATTCGCATTTTTGAATGCTTTGCCGCGTTTCGCGGATCATAGCCTGACTGGCGATCATCTCGGTCACGTTTAGCCCCGAACCAAATTGCCTCACTATCTTGCGGAATGGCATATCGGTGACGCCCGTCATGGGCGCCAGAATGACAGGGCAATCAATATTGATATTGCCGATCTGAATGGGTTTAAGTTGCATCTTCAAATACTGCCTAAAATTTAGGCAGCCCGTTACCCGCTTTCAGCTTGGCGAGCAAGTCTGCTGTCGCTAGAGCGCGCAAATGGCTTCTCGTCCAAACACTGTCGCTTTGATCGTCGCCGCAGGCGCAGGCAGCCGTGCTGGCGGTGCGCAGCCTAAGCAATATCGCCTTGTGCGCGGCAAGCCAATGCTGTGGCACAGCTATGCCGCATTGTCGGGGCATGAGGCTATTGATCAGGTCTATATAGCAATTGGAGCTGGGCAAGAGGGTCAAGCAGCGTCCGCAATCGCAGGTTTGAACGAACCGATGTTTGTTATAGGCGGAGCTACACGGCGTGAAAGCGTGCTTCATGGGCTTCAAGCGATAGCCGCAAATGGCGGGGCGGAACAGGTTCTTATCCACGACGCTGCGCGGCCATTTCTTCCCACACACGTCATTGATGATTTACTCGCCGCGCTCATTTTGGCACCGGGCGCCGTCCCTGCCCTCCCCGTTGTTGACAGCCTTTCACGCGGGGATGATGTGCTGTCCGAAACCGTTGCGCGCGAAAATCTTTGGCGCATTCAAACGCCCCAGGCCTTCGCCTTTCAGGATATTTACGCAGCGCACCAGACGTGGACGGGTGAAGAGCCCAGCGACGATGCGCGGATGCTCATGGCGCATGCTGGCGAAGTGCGTATCGTTACAGGCTCGGAAACGCTGAATAAATTTACCTTCTCAGGCGATTTTACAGGATATGATATGCCTTCATTCAGAAGTGGCAATGGTTTCGACGTTCATCGCCTAGTGCCCGATGCTGAGCTGTGGTTGTGCGGGGTGCAGATACCGCATGACCGTGGTCTTGCTGGCCACAGCGACGCCGATGTTGCCATGCACGCGCTGACTGACGCGATCTTGGGCGCCATCGCACAGGGCGATATTGGCGACCATTTCCCGCCAAGCGACCCGCAATGGCGCGGTGCCTCATCCGATCGCTTTCTCACGCACGCCATGAAACTGGCGCGCGAAGGCGGCTTTGAACTTTCAAATGCCGATGTGACGATTGTTTGCGAGCAGCCAAAAATAGGCCCGCTTCGTGGACAAATGCGCGCGCGCTTGGCTGAAATAATGTCTGTTGATGTGGACCGTATATCGGTAAAGGCAACAACAACCGAAATGCTTGGTTTTACTGGCCGAGGCGAAGGCATTGCTGCACAAGCCACCGCAACTTTTGAGAAAATCTAAAATGGATTCTGTTTTACCTTCCGAGATTGCCGAACTGGCTGCGCGTGTGGTTGCCGAAAACAAGGCTGCGGACCGCACCGTTGCTGTTGCTGAAAGCTGCACCGGTGGTCTTGTTGCCGCCGCCATTACCGAGGTGCCAGGCAGTAGTGCCGTGTTGGGCTATGGCTTTGTTACATATAGCAACGATGCGAAGATAAAGCTGCTCGGCGTCAATGAGGACATCATTGATGCGTTTGGTGCCGTATCGGTTGGCGTTGCATGGGCAATGGCGCAAGGCGCGCTGAAGAAAAGCGGGGCGGACATTGCTGTGGCAATTAGCGGTGTGGCTGGGCCGGACGGTGGAAGCGCGATGAAGCCGGTTGGAACCGTGGTTTTTGCAGTTGCGGTGAAGGGCCAGAACCCGAATGAGGTTGTGGGGGATCAAAAATCCTTTGGATCAGATAAAAGTCGCGCTGATATCCGTGCATTCGCGACGCTTCATGCGTTGGGGTTGTTGCTACCCCCGACACCATAAAGGGCATCCGCCCGGTCAATAAACGCGGTAGTCATCTTGCGCAGCGCGGCATCGAAGAACTGACCTGCAAGCGCCTCAAACACTCGGTTACGGAACGAAAAGTCCACCGTAAAGTCAACGATTGAGCCGCCACTATGAACGTCCTCGAACGTCCACGCATTATGCAGATGCTTCATTGGGCCGTCGAGATAATCGACGATAATCGATGATTTTGGCGTTTTTACTACCCTGCTGCTGAAGGTTTCGCGCAAGGCTTTGAAGCCGACGATCATATCCGCCAGCATCTCATCTTCCGCGTCCTTACGAATGCGAATGGCGCTCACCCAAGGCAGAAACTCTGGGTAGCGGTTCACATCGGCCACCAGATCATACATTTGCGCCGCGCTATGCGGAAGGCTGCGGCGTTCGTGATGATGCGGCATGGGTCGCTTTGGTCCTAGCGCGCCTTAGCGAGTTGGGCAGCCCGGGCATCGCGCATCTTGGCAAAATCATCACCGGCATGGTAGCTTGAGCGCGTCAAAGGGCTCGACGCCACCAACAAGAAGCCCTTGGCACGTGCAATTGCTGCATAGGCATCAAAGGCGGCAGGTGTTACAAAATCCATAACCTTGGTATGCTTTGGCGTTGGCTGCAGATATTGGCCCATTGTCAGGAAATCAATATCAGCACTGCGCATGTCATCCATGACCTGATGCACCTCCATTCTTTCTTCACCCAATCCAAGCATCACGCCAGATTTTGTAAAGATAGAAGGGTCATGCCGCTTCACAGTTTCTAACAAGCGTAGCGACGCATAATAGCGCGCGCCAGGCCGTATTGTTGGGTAAAGCCGCGGCACAGTTTCAAGGTTGTGATTGTACACATCAGGGCGTGCGGTAACGATCGCCTCAATCGCGGACTGGGCTTTGTTACGGAAGTCAGGTGTCAGAATTTCAATCGTCGTGTTTGGCGTATTGCGGCGCAGCGCCTCAATGACCTTTACAAACTGGCTGGCGCCGCCATCGGGCAAGTCATCGCGGTCAACGGACGTAATAACAATATGTTCAAGGCCCATCTTGGCCGCCGCAATCGCCACATGCTCCGGTTCAAGCGGGTCAACCGCGCGTGGCATCCCTGTTTTAACGTTGCAGAATGCACAAGCCCGTGTGCAAACATCGCCGAGGATCATCACCGTAGCATGCTTCTTGGTCCAGCATTCGCCGATATTGGGACACGCCGCTTCCTCACACACGGTGTTTAAATTGAGTTCGCGCATCAAGCGGCGAGTCTCATTAAAACCATCCCCCATCGGCGCTTTCACTCTGATCCAGTCAGGTTTGCGTTCTCTCACGGGGCGTTCTGGCAAGACAATAGGTGCATTCATGATGTTCGAATAGCCGTCGAGCAGCTTGTTGCCAACTGCAACTTGCGTGCTAAGGGTTGCAAAATCTGTCAGGGAGCTAAAATGATATTAGATACTCTCACATCGCCAGTGATATTGTTCTTTGTTCTGGGATTTATCGCTGCCGCGCTGAAATCTGACCTCAGTATTCCGGAAGCGTTTGCCAAGGCCATGTCGATCTATTTGATGGCGGCGATCGGCCTAAAGGGCGGAGTTGAGGTATCTAAAACCGGTATCACCCCCGAAATATTAATCGCAGCTGCTGCTGGCCTTGCCTTAAGTTTCTTATTGCCGTTGCTGGCGTTCGCGTTGTTGAGAAGCATAGGGAAGCTCTCCAAAGTCGATGCAGGCGCTGTTGCCGCACATTATGGTTCAGTCAGTGTCGTGACGTTTGTAACGGCGGTGGAGCTGCTTACGGGTGAAGGTCTTAGCCCGGCGGGATATATGGTGGCCGTTCTTGCGCTGATGGAAACCCCTGCAATTATAACAGGATTAACGCTTGCACGCCGCGACGACGCAAATTCTGACGAGAAAAATTCAACGCCCTGGCATGAAGTTCTAACAAATGCGTCTGTCATGCTGTTGGTTGGCAGCTTCATCATAGGAACCGTTGCGGGGGCCAAGGGTTTTGCGGCGGTTAAGCCGCTTTTTGACACGGGCTTTCGCGGGGTGCTGTGCCTGTTCCTGCTAGACATGGGCCTCATCGCTGCACGCCGTCTGATACAAACGCGGAAAATGACCTTGCGGCTGGTGTGTCTTGCAATATTGCTACCCTTATTAAACGGGACCATCGGAACAGTCGTCGGCACCGTCATAGGCCTTGATGTGGCTTCGGCAGCAGCATTAGGTATTTTGGCGGCTAGCGCCTCCTACATCGCTGTTCCTGCGGCAATGCGTCTTGCCCTTCCCCAAGCTGATCCAGGCATCTATCTTAGCATGTCACTTGGCGTAACTTTCCCTTTCAACATCATCTTCGGCATCAGTATTTTTGCCGCACTCGCTCAAAGTTTAGGATGACATATGGTACAGACTGTTCCACGAAAACGTATTGAAATCTTGGTCGATACACCTCTTGTCCCGCGTATTGTCAGCAAGCTGAAGGCTGTAGATATTTCAGGGTGGAGTGTCATTCATGTGGATTCCGGCGGAGGGCGTGGCGGCGAATGGCAGCACGACGACGTTACCGGCGCCAGTGCCAAGACAATCGTGCTGGCTATCGCATCCGACACAAAAACGGCGCAGTTAATGGACGCAATTGCGCCATTGCTTGATAGCTATGGCATGCTGCTCACGGTAGGTGACGTTCAGGTTGTCAGAGGCGAGCGTTTTTAATGCCCGAATTTGCAGTTCTCGTAGAGGGTTATCAAAGGTTCAAATCCGACGGCTATGTTCGCCAGAAAGCGCGTTACGACGCACTTGCCAGCGACGGTCAGTCACCGCCAATAATGATTATCTCATGCTGTGACAGCCGCGTCGATCCGGCCACGGTTTTTGACACCACGCCTGGGCAAGTGTTTGCTTTGCGCAACGTCGCAAGCCTTGTGCCTCCATATGAGACTGGCGGCGGTCTTCATGGCGTTTCGGCAGCCATTGAATTTGGTGTTTTAGGCCTTGAAGTGCGCCATATCGTTGTGCTTGGGCATGCCCAATGCGGCGGAATAAAAGCGTCACTAGAGGGTGCGAACCTCGGGCATGGCGACCATAGCTTCATTGATGACTGGGTCGACATCATTCGCCCTGCCCGTGACAAAATACTCGGTTCATCTTCGCAGGACCCGCAGCGCGATCTGGAATTAGACGCTGTTCGTGTAAGCCTAGCTAACCTGCGCAGTTTTCCTTTTATTGCGGCGCGCGAGCAATCAGAGCAGTTGAAACTGCACGGTGCCTATTTTGGCATTGCCGACGGAAATCTGTACGTTCTGAATGATAAGAACGACATGTTTGAGGTTCAATGACGGATTTAATTAGCCAACCTGCATATTATGACGATCTGGGACTGAGCTTTGAAGAAGCATGGAACCTCGTCGAAGCTGGCAGCACCGATCGGCACAGTCCTGCACATACGCCTACAGTTGGAACCGTCGATGAAACAGGCGCGCCACAACTGCGTATAATGATCCTGCGCGACGCTTCGCGAGATGCGCGCACACTGCGCTTCCATACAGATTTGCGTTCCATGAAGGCTGCGCAAGTCCGCAATAATGGCGCAACGAGTGTTCTATTTTACGACATGTCGGCTAAGCTTCAAATTCGGATGTCAGGTCAGACGCAGTTGTTGTCCATGGGCGACGTTGCAGATACCGCATGGAGCAACTCAACTCCATTTGCGCGGCGTTGTTACATGGCTGAGGCTGCACCCGGATTGCCCATCGCAGGACCTTCATCAGGCCTGCCCGAATGGATACAAGGTAAGAAACCCGATGAAGCCCAGTTGGCCGATTACCGTCAAAATTTTTCGACTATGCTGGTGGAAATCCAATCCGTCGAATGGCTGTATTTGGCAAACCCCGGCCACCGCCGAGCGCGCTGGCAGTGGCAGGATGCACAGAAATCATGGCAAGGAAATTGGCTCGTCCCCTGAGGCGCTAGATTTTTCCAGACAGGCTGAATTCACGAACGTGTTACGCGCCAACGCATCCTCTTACACGGAAGCGAGGAGTTCGCGCTTCATGCCATTATCAACGCGTCATTTTCTTGTAAGTTGCACGATGCGGACGCGTTGCCTCGTCGCCAAGGCGGGCAATCTTGTCCTCTTCATAAGAACCAAAATTGCCTTCGAACCACTCAACATGGCTGTCACCTTCGAAAGCCAAGATATGCGTTGCCAGTCGGTCAAGGAAGAAACGGTCATGGCTGATGACCACAGCGCAACCAGCGAAGCTTTCAAGCGCCTCTTCAAGTGCGGACAAGGTTTCTACGTCAAGATCGTTCGTGGGCTCATCGAGCAAAAGCACGTTGCCGCCCTCTTTCAACATCTTTGCCATGTGCACGCGGTTACGTTCACCGCCCGACAGTAAACCAACCTTTTTCTGCTGGTCCGTGCCCTTGAAGTTAAACGCACCAACATAGGCCCGGGTCGGCGTTTCATGCTTACCAAGTTTCATGAAATCGGCACCGCCGGAGATTTCTTCCCAAACATTCTTGTTAGGATCCAGATCGTCACGGCTCTGATCGACAAATCCAAGCTTTACGGTTTCGCCAATGTCTACCTCGCCAGAATCAGGTACTTCTTGGCCTGTAATCAAACGGAACAGCGTCGATTTACCGGCGCCGTTCGGCCCGATCACACCAACGATGCCGCCCTGCGGAATAGTGAAGGACAGGTTTTCGAACAGAAGCTTGTCACCATAAGCTTTGGTGACATTCTTCACCTCGATAACCTTACTTCCAAGACGTTCGGGTATCTGAATGACGATTTGCGCTTTGCCAGGTGTACGATTTTCCTGTGCCTGAACCAATTGGTCGAAGGATTTTATCCGCGCTTTTGACTTGGTCTGTCGGGCTTTCGGGCTTTGCCGAATCCACTCCAACTCGTCCTTGATCGCCTTTTGCCTTCCGGCGTCTTCGCGCGATTCCTGCTCGAGCCGTTTGCCCTTCTTTTCCAGATAGGTCGAATAATTGCCTTCATAGACAAAATAACGACCGCGATCGAGCTCAAGTATCCAGCTAACCACATTGTCGAGGAAATAGCGGTCATGGGTTACAAGTATGACGTTGCCCTTATAATCGACCAGATGCTTTTCCAGCCAAGCCACTGATTCTGCATCAAGGTGGTTGGTAGGTTCGTCGAGCAGCAGTATATCAGGCTTTTCAAGCAACAGACGCGTAAGCGCGATTCGACGCTTCTCACCACCGGACAAGCTCGTCACGGGGCTATCACCTGGAGGGCAGCGCAGAGCGTCCATTGCAAGCTCAAGCTGACTATCTAGCGACCAGCCATCAACGGCATCAATCTTTTCCTGAAGTGTACCCATTTCCTCCATGAGCGCATCAAAATCGGCATCTTCGGGTGGGTCCCCCATGATCATCGAAATCTCGTTGAAGCGATCCACCAAGTCAGCAACCGGGCGGACACCATCCATAACGTTTTCGCGCACGGTCTTGTTGGGGTCCAATTCTGGCTCCTGCGCCAGATAACCAACGCGGATATGTTCGCCAGGCCATGCTTCACCGGTAAATTCAGTGTCCATCCCAGCCATGATTTTCATCAGCGTAGATTTACCCGTGCCGTTCGGGCCAACGATCCCAATCTTCGCATCCGGGTAGAATTGCAGATTGATATTGCTAAGAACGGGCTTGCTTGCGCCGGGGAAGGTTTTTGTCATTCCCTTCATTACGAAGCTATATTGGGCTGCCATGGGGATCAGTTCCTGTGTTGCATTACTTTGATTTGGCCGCTTCCCTAGCTATCTGCACGATTCCTCGCAAGGTGGGATTGCAAAACTGTGTGATGGGATTAAGTCTCATCGCCATGAAAAAACACATCACCCTGCTCGCCGCGGCATCTTCGCTGTTACTGATCCCTTCGCTTGCATCCGCTGCACCTGCTAAATCCAATGATGAGATAATCGCCGGACTGCGGGACAATGCGCTTCAAGCTGATAATATTGCTTACGAGATTGTCGAAGGCCTTACGACCGAGATTGGTCCGCGACAGGGTGGTACGGCAGCAGAAGCGCGTGCCCGTATTTGGGCAGTGGCAAAGTTAAAGGCGCTGGGTTTTGAGAATGTGCGGGTTGAAGAATATCAGATGCCAACATGGGTCCGCGGCGGCGAGACAGCTGAAATAACGGCACCATTCGCGCAGAAGATGGCCGTTGCGGCGCTGGGCAATAGCGCAAGCACGGGCGACGCCGGCATTGATGCAGAGATCGTCTATTTCCCAACAATCGACGATTTGCGCGCGGCGCCCGATGGCAGCTTAAAGGGCAAGATCGCATTTGTGAGCCATAATATGAAGGCAACGCAGGACGGAAGCAGCTACGGCGCATTTGGCCCTGCCCGCTTTGTCGGTCCGAACATTGCCGCAAAAAAGGGCGCGGCGGCTATCGTTGTTCGCTCCATTGGAACCGACTACCATCGCAATCCGCACACTGGAAACACGAATTTCGAACCCAGTGTAACACCAATTCCGGCTGGGGCCCTATCAATACCCGATGCCGAAAATCTGGAACGCATGATCGCACGGGGCAAGCCAGTGCGCATGAAATTAAAACTGACGCCACAGAATGTTGGTATGCAGACCTCGGGTAATGTGCTGGCTGAAGTAAAAGGCTCTAATCCCGATTTACCAATCATCGTCATCGCTTGTCATTTGGATAGTTGGGACCTTGGCACGGGCGCAATTGACGATGCCGCAGGCTGCGGCATTATTGGCGCTGCTGCAAAGCATCTGAAATCAATGGGCCAACCAAAACGCACCGTCCGCCTGCTTTGGGCCGGTGCTGAAGAAGTCGGGATTTGGGGTGGCCGCGATTACGGCGAAAAACATGCACGCGAGCCACATGCCTTTGCCATGGAATCCGATTTTGGAGCAGGTAAGGTTTGGGCTGTTGACTTCAACCTTCCTAACAGCGCTAGCGCCCTGCGCATGAAAATTACATCAGCGCTCGCGCCATTGGGCGTTGTGCCACGCAAGGATACCGCAGGCGGCGGCGCGGATGTGGGTGCCATCATTGCTGCGCAAAAACTTGGCATAATAGATTTGCAACAGGATGGCACAAAATATTTCGACCTGCACCACACGCCCGATGACACATTGGACAAGATTGATAGATCTGAATTGCGTCAAAATGTGGCCGCATGGGTCGCGACCCTCGCCTATATTGCCAATTATGAAGGCGAATTGAAACCTGAGCCTGCCCAATGAACTATAGCCCAGCCTTATTGCTATCCTTATTGATGCTCACCGGGTGTAATGGCACCCCAGCGGCCACAGAAGGCACCACTGAGCAAAGTGGCGCGCAGGGATCTACGCAGCAGGACGAACTGGCTAAGCAGAAGCTGACAATTGAGCAGGCCGCCGAAGAAGCAACCAAGTTGGTTGAGGCGGACGCAAAGACCGAAATTGAGGCGGCAGTGCCAACCGGAACGGAACCTGCGCAATAACCTAAAGTACTTGGTTTTCCGTTCCCTCTTCGCACATTCTTATAACCCAAGAGGCTTCAACTTGCCTTCTTTCGCGCACAGTTTCTAGGAACGATATCCTGCCATCCGCGTTGGTTTGATATGATCAACCAACACGTACCGCAACGCTGGCTCGCATGGGCCGAAGTGCCCCGCGCATTGCTCGCTATGGCTAATCTGCCATATCACTGGACAGAGCTCTCCTCTGCTCCTCAGGGGGATCAGCGCCCTGTCTTCGTTATTCCCGGGATTGGCATGACGGACCGGTCGACGCTTATTCTGCGGCGTTATCTGGGCTTTCTAGGGTATAAGGTGCATGCTTGGGAACTGTGCCGCAATCTTGGTGCCAAAACAATTGGCTTGCGCAATGAGCGGCTCATAGAACGGGTAAAATTCGTTCACAACGCGGCGCAAAGGCCAGTGACCTTAATTGGTTGGAGCATGGGCGGAATTATGGCGCGTATGGTTGCAAGACGTCACCCAAAACTGATATCTCAAGTCATCTCGCTTGGTTCGCCATTTGCGGGTGATCCATTCGCAAGCAGCGCATTTGAAGTCTATGAACGTCTTAGCGGACATAGCCTAAAAGCACCTATCGCGCAGATACAGATTGCCGAAAGTAAGCTTCCCCTGCCCGTACCGGCGGTTTCATTTTATTCAAAAAGCGACGGCATTGTGTCGTGGCAAGCCTGTCTTGAGCCAGAAACGCCAAGTGCGCGAAACATCCCCGTGCGTTGCGCCCATTGCGGTTTTGGCTTCAGTGCGGAGGTGCTTCGGGCCATTGCTGACCGATTGGCCATTACATCCAGCAATTTGGTGCCAATGTTGAGCACAACGGAACCAAAAGAGACCTATGCGTGCGCCTAGACGTGCCCATGGCAGATGCTTGAGCCAAAATTCTTTTAGTGGAATGCGGCCAGCAAAAAAGCTGCCACGCTCAGGAACGTCCCAAAAGGCAGGCGTAATGGAAGCGTTCTGTCGCGGACATAGACCGTAGCAACATGTGCAAAGCCGATTAGGCATGCCAAGAGCAACGTCATCGGCAAAAGCTGCCAGCCCAGCCAGATACCAATCGCCCCAAATAATTTAGGATCGCCGCCCCCCATGCCCTCTTTGTTCCGGATTTTTCGGAACCCCTGACGAATGGCCTCAAGCGATAAAAACCCCAAAGCACCGCCAATGACCCTATCTGTCCAAATACTATCGGGTAAAAGGAAACAACCACCGACAGTGCCTACCCCTGCAAGGGCGATCACAAGCCGGTTAGGCAACCACAATCGCTGATAATCCAATATGATCAATGGCAGCAACAGCCAACCAAACACGGCCATAGCCAGAGCTGACTCGCTTGGAACCAAAAGTATCGCCGATAGTCCAATCGCAGCGGAGATTAGCTCGGTATATAAAGCGCCTAAACCAATGTTTTGGCGACAATATCGGCATTTGCCCCTCAGCAGAGCAAAGGAAAAAATCGGAACAAGGTCCTTAGGCGCAAGCGTCGTCTGACACGCATCACACCGTGACCGTCCGTTTGATATCTGCTCTCCAATTGGCCAGCGGCTGCACAAAGCGGCGACGAAACTGCCCCAAATTGCGCCCAAGATGACGAACGAGATCAGCTGATACCAGAACGGCAGAGCGAACTGCGCTTCACCTAATGACGATAAAAGCTTGCTCAGAACCGACCCTTTTGGACAAGCCGGTAGCCACCAGCCACAGGTCGGAATCCCGAGAGGTTCAAAAGCGTTGCTTGGTCGCCTCTGTTCGCGTCAAGCGTTACTGCAATGGTGTATGTGCCGTCAGCTGAAAGTCGAATATCAGCCCGCTCCATACCCGATTGACTGACCAGTGGCAGCAGCAGACGCGCTCCATCACAGCGTGGTTTGCCCAGCATCCCGTTTTGTAGGTTGAGCCCTGGTACACTGTCGGACAGTGTCAGGCGCGCTTGTCCGCCAGCTTCAAGGCATCGACCTGCAGCAAAACGTGCCGAGAAGCCTTCAAATTGAATATTTTCTGCCGGAAATGGCGCCAAAAGCGAACCGACTGGCAAAGTGGCATTTAGGTCATGGACCGACATACCCCCGATCCCGCGCGCAACAGAAGCGGTTATCCCCGGTGCCAAGGGTGCATCGCCGCGCGAAACAAGAAATTCTGCACGACCCAGAAACAGTGGCCATATTAACAAGCGCGCGTTGACGTCACCAACGGGCAAGGTGCCCAAGCGCAGATCGCGTACCGAGCCATCCCAGATAATGCCCTCAACCTTACGTGCTGTTACCCCTTCGCCTCCGACAACCGCACGCAAGGGTATAAAAATTACAAGGCAAACCGCGAGTATCACAGCCAAGGCAATGATGTATCCACGTTTCATTGTGCGCCCATCTGCATTTGGGCCTCAACAGTGACGGTTCCATTGGCTCCAGAACGCAAAGTGACCGTGCGCACGACAATATTTTGTGCCTCCAACTCGCTTACCCAAGCCAGAAAAGCCGGTGCTCGCGCCTGGTCAATCCGAATGCTGATCTGACCCGGCGCTGCGTTTGCAGACTTTATGACATCAAAGCCTTTTTCAGCTGCACTCTGGGTAACCAGCAGGCCGATGTCCTCAGCAGCAGCCGTGCGTGCAACCGACAGCTGACCTTGTGTCGATGCGACCTTGGCCACAATTCGGCCCCGGCGCTGCACCGCCTCATCGAGGTCTAACGCAGCCTTTTCCACAACGGACAGTGCTGGCATAATGATTGCGAAAACAGCGATAGACAACCCCGCCAAGATACCGGCTGTCGCCACCAGCCATTTCTCTCGCTGCGTCAGGGCTGCAAACCATAAACGAACCGATTCTATCATGGCATCCTCATGGTGATATCGACCAATGTTGAACCGCTTGCATCTTGGCGCGGGGTCGCCGTAATTTTAAAACCGTCTTGCTGAATGCCCAGAAGCGTTTTGTTGATGTTATCCGCTGTGGGGGCTGCAAGAACAACGGACAAAATGCCGTCAGGCGTGAAACGCATCTCTCGTACCGATACGTTAGGCGAAGCCTTAACACTACGCCACAAGGCGGCGGAAAGCGGTGTAAAGCTTCCCTGCACAATACCCTTTCGATTTAACGCGTTGGTGAGCGCACTTTCGGCTTGGTTTATGTCGTGAATAGATGGATCAATTTTCTGTGCAGCCGCCAACGCCGTTTCGTTTTCGGCTTTGGTAGCGATCCAGTATTTTGACAGCGTCACCAGAGTGATCATCAATGTAAGAGCAGCGATGGCTATCAATATCCGCTGTACCCAAGTGCGTTGCGCTTCGGTTGTCCAAACCGTGCGCTCCCTTTTTGCGAATATTCCTTCGCGCATGTTCAGCACGGGTGCGGCGCTTGCCGATAGCAGCATAGACCGTAGGGCATTTGTTTCTATGTCGATCGCTTTGTCGGCACCAATGAATATATCGCGAAGAACCTGTTCATCTGGAATGGCTATTCCGGAACCACGCAATACCGACACGCCGTCCAGTTCTGCCTTGAAAAAGCCATCCGGACCGGTGTTCAAAACGAGCGCGAAAGGTATGACGATATCAGGATTTATCCCCCGCGCTGCAAGCCGGTCTAGACCATATTGCATGACGTCTGGCGCGATGGCCGCGGTTACCGAGGACCCGTCAAAATCCACCCCAGCACTGCAATGAACCAACCCAAGCGCTTGTTCGGAGGCACGCAGTTTAGCAACAGTCATGGCTTGCCGTGCTTCAAGTTCTGGAAAGGTAAACCAATTGTTTCGGACATCCTGAGGCGCCACAACCGCCATTACCGTTGCATCGTCAGCGGCAGCCTCAAACTCTGACAGAAGGCCCGCCGCTTCCCACACGCCTTCGGATACCCGAAAGATATTAGGGTCATCACCCACTGTCGTGGGAAAGCGTGTGAGCATGAGGGTCACTCTTCTTCCCCCCAGCTGCGCCAAACAACGCGCGCGGGCGCCGGAGACGCCACAATCATCGATTGTCCAGCAAGGGTCAGTTCGCCAAATGAAACTTGCGTGTTCAAAAGGAAATAGTTGCTCGTCAGTTTAACTTGCCCTTGCACCTGAGAAGTCGGCTCAAGTGCCGCAAGTTCAGGTGCGGCCCAGAATCGAATGAGACTGCCATAGCCATTCGAAGGCCGCTTGGCGAGATAGCTGCGCGCGGTCGATAGGTTCATCTTACCAGGCGCAAATAGCATCGCCAACAAAGGTGCTTGCTCAGGCAGTAATGTGTTTACGTTCAGCGGAGATAAGGCTGATGTAGGTAGAGCACAAATCCAGTCTTGAAGCTTGGCATAAACAGCTGGTGTTATGCCCTTCACCGCCCGAAGTTCACTCGGGTGTGCGAATAGCCTGTTGGCAGCCAGATAGGGTGTTGTCGCGGACCGATAGGCATCATCCTCAACACCATTGGCAACTGGCGTAATATCACTGTCAGCCCAATCTGTGGCCGCTGCGGCTATATTGCGCGCTGTATTTTCATCAGTGCCCAAGGCGACCATAAGTGATATCATCTGTGAAGTGCCTGTTGCATTTGCCAGATAGCGCCCATCTACGTCGGTCACCAGACTATTCAAGTTAAAGCAATTGTCGGCATCACGCAGCGTCGCGGTCGCTGAACCCAAGGGAATAGGTAAGCTTTGCGGTTTACCGAGCCAATTTCCCTCTAGCGAAGTCTGTGCCGCATCGCGCGCCAGCAGATCCTCAATCCGTGCGGCCGCAATCGCTTCTGCGGCGTAGGTAAACATACGCGCTTGCGCCAAAGCGTTACCATTTGACGTCAATTTGCTCGACAGAGTCAGCCGGTCAAGCGTTGTAGCGGCAATCACAGCCAGCACCGCCACCATCAACAATACCGACAGCAGCGCAGCACCGCGTTCCGAGGGTTTAGCAGGCATCATTGATCTGGGCTTGTTTCAATGCTGGCCGGCGGAACACGTGTTTGCGGCCCGACGAGGAAGAGCAAACGTTCCTCTGCCTTGCCCTTCACCGTCACGCGCAACGCCACTGCGCGCGGCAAAGCATCGGCATCTGCCGCGCTCCAGTCACCACGCCACTGCCCTTTATCATCGCGATAGTCGACATTCGCGGACGCAACATTTTCGAGCAAAGTTCCCGCATCTGCAGGGGCAGCACCATCCAACATCGGCCAACTTAAACGCTTAAGCGCCCCATCCTCCAGAACATAAGCCACGCGCTGCAGGCCTGCCCTTGGCGCTGCATCATAGTTAGACCAACCTGCCCGGACAAATCCAAATAATGCACCCGAGACGGTTGCATCCCCTTGCGTAAAAGCCGGCACAGCTTGTCCTGATTGATCGCGCACTGGCCGTGCAATAGCTTGCGCTAGATCGCCTTCCAAGCTGTTGGCTAGACGGTGTGACAACGCCATTTCCTCCAAGCGCTTTTTCACGGCAATTTGCGTGTCAGTGCCGGAACGCAGAAGCATAACGCCTGCAACGGAGATCAACGCAAAAATAGCCAGCGCGACGAGCAGCTCAATCAGCGTGAAGCCAGCGTCTGTGCTGCGGACATTGGTCACTGCTCAATGGGCCTTGCGATGGATAAGCGGGCCTTACGCAGCGCGGCGTTGCCTGAGCCTGTGACCACAATATCCACCATAACGAGACGACTGTCATCGGTTGGGCTGGCGGTTGCCGTCCATATCCACTTCTGACCGCCATTGACCTCTTCGCCGCGTGTTTCGCCTAAAGTGGGTGGCGCGGGGTTAGACAATATCTCAACCGCCACATTGCGCGCAACCTGCCACGCCATGCCGCTATCGACCAAATTGGCTGTCGAGCGCACTGAATATCCCTGCAGCCGGACCATCGCCAAAGCGGCAAGGCTAAATATTGCCAAAGCGACCATGATCTCTAGCAAGGTAAAACCGTTGCGCTGTAGTTGGGACTTAACGAACAACGCGGACATCCCCGGTTGCCGCCAGCGCAAGCGTCACCGCAACATTGTCATGCTTGATAATGATATTAGCGGCGCTGGAGGGCATGCCAGTGCTGTCAAACGCAACGCGCATTTGGCGCGCGCCTGACATCTGAACAGACGTTCCGCTTTGCCAGTCCGTAGATGTAAAGGGCGCCTCTGACAGGGGAACCCATGCACCATTGTCCCGTCTCTCAAAACCATAACCTGAGGGACGGATGGTGACCGCCATACTGCGTGACTGCACAATCGCATTGTCACGCAACGCCGCTACCCGGGCGGCAAAGCGCTCCGCCTCATCACGGACCCCGCGATCTGGCGACCGCACCGTCATCACGACTGCTGCGCTAGCGATGCCAATGATGAATATCACCACCATCAACTCTACCAATGTAAAGCCCTGCTCGCTTGGCTTTATATTTCCAGAATGCGGCGTCTTAAGCGCCGTAAATATCCGCATTTTCATTCTCGCCACCGGGCGCGCCGTCGGCACCAAGCGAATAGATATCAAAAGCACCATTTTTTCCGGGCATGCTGTACTGATAAGGGCGGTTCCATGGATCCATCGGTAGTTTTTTGATATAGCCCTCGGTACGCATTCCACTTGTAGTGGGCGGCGTAACCAAAGCCTGAAGGCCTGCTCCAACGTCTGGATAGGTAAGATTATCGAGCCGATAGGTTTCCAACGCTTGACCCAGCACTGCAATATCGGCCTTTGCCTTTTGCACCATGGCCTTATCTTGGTTCGGCAGAACATTGATCGCGACAATCGTGGTCAGCAATGCCAAAATAAACAACGTCACCATCATTTCGACAAGCGTAAATCCGTTGCGTTCTAATTTCGTCTTTTTCCGCCTGAACTTGGCGGGTGGAAGATTTGTGTCAGTGAGCAGGTGAAACAATATGCGGAGCATGTCTAAAGTCCCGAAAGGTTTTGAAGTTGAAGTATAGGCAGCAAAATTGCCAATATTATGACAGCGACAACGCCGCCCATCGCCACAATGATAAGTGGTTCAAGCAGGGACAACGCTGTGCTGGTAAAGTTATCAAATTCGCGCTCCAGATACTCGGCAGCGCGCTCAAGCATCTGATCAAGCTGGCCGGCGCTCTCGCCACTGGCGGTGAGATATACCAAAAGCGGTGGAAAAACGCCGCTGGTCCGCATTGCACCCGACAGGCTACCTCCGCTGCGCACAGCTTCTACAATATCATCATTGGCGGCCGAAAGGACCTTGTTCCGAATTGTGCCGCCCGTCAGCCGCAGCCCCTCCAGCAAAGGCAATCGGCTTGCGACCATTGTAGCCAATGTGCGCGCCATGCGCGCTGCATGCAGGTTGCGCAAAAGCTTTCCCAATAGGGGAATGCGTAAAATATTACGGTCGACCGACATACGGAAAGCGGGCCGCTTCAAAGCTTGTGCGAACAGAAACGCACCAATGACAACAACGAGAATGAGCGCCCAATAATAACTCGCCAAAAACGCGGAAATACCAATCACGATCCGCGTAATGAGCGGCAACTGTTGATCCACATTGTCAAACTGTTCAACGACCCTTGGGACAACCGAAACCATCAATCCCATAACGACCAATGTTGCTACAAGTGACAAAATCGCTGGATATGCAAGGGCACCGATGAGCTTACCGCGCATTTCAGCCTGACGTTCGAGCAACACCGCGAGACGATCTGTGATCAGCGGCAAGGTTCCCGCCCCTTCACCTGCCGCGATCATCGCGCGATACAAGGCAGGAAAGCTATTGCTCTCGCGCCGCATTGCTTCTGACAAACGCTGCCCTTCGACAACGCCTGCATGCACATCCGTTAATATCTGGCGTACATGGGGCTGTTCACTTTGACGGCTAATCGTGCGTAAGGCTTCTTCCAAGGGCGACACTTGAGCCAATGAGGACAATTGCCGCGTAAACAATGTAAGTTGCTTTGTACTCAGCCGTGCCTGCCGCTTAAATGGCAGGTTGGCAAAAGCCGACGCGCGCGCTTCAGCCGGCATAACGGTTATGATGTACAGCTTCTTTGATACCAGTTGCTCACGCACCATGTCATCATTGGCCGCAGATATGCGTCCGCGCCGTTCGCGCCCATCCGGGTCGATGGCGTGATAGGCGAATTCAGGCATCAACGATGTCTTCACGGCGCGAAATGCGAATGGCTTCCTCCGGCGTGGTCTCCCCACTGCGCACCAATTTACGCGCTGCTGCGCTCAGATTAGGTTGGTTCACAAATGCATGCCGCGCTAATATAGCTTCATCACCGCCATCGTTAATGAGACGTCGGATGGTGTCATCAACGCGCACCGCCTCAAACACACCAATACGTCCCTGGAATCCAGTATTGTTGCATTCGGCGCAGCCAACGGCCTTGTATACAGCTGTGCCTTTATCAAACCCAAGCAAGGAAGCAGCATTACCCTCAGCTTGAACCGTTTCGCGGCACGCTGGGCACAGCCTGCGCACAAGTCGCTGGGCGATAACCGCGCGCAATGTTGAAGCAAGCAGGAACGGCTCAACCTTCATGTCGCGCATACGCGTAATCGCACCCAAGGCATCATTTGTGTGGACCGTAGTCAAAACAAGATGCCCCGTCAGCGCAGCTTGAACAGCAATGTCGGCGGTTTCGCGGTCACGGATTTCTCCAACCATCACTACGTCGGGGTCCTGCCGCAATATCGCTCGCAAACCAGCGGCAAATGTCATGCCTACTTTTGCATTCACCTGCGTTTGGCCGATGCCTTCGACGGCATATTCTACTGGGTCTTCAACCGTCAGGATATTGCGCGAACCGTCATTCAAACGTTTCAGGCCCGCATATAGCGTAGTGGTCTTACCCGACCCTGTAGGGCCAGTGACGAGGATAATGCCATTGGGTTCAGCCAACGCTTCGCGCAAGATTATAAGAGCGTCCTCAGACATACCGAGCAGGTCAAGCGATATGCCCGCATTTTCATTGTCGAGGATACGCATCACCACACGCTCCCCAGCGCGGCTTGGTAATGTTGATACGCGAACATCCACCAGCTTTCCGCCAAGCGTCAAGCCAATACGACCGTCCTGTGGAATACGGCGCTCAGCGATGTCTAGCCGCGCCATCACCTTAATACGGCTCACCACCACAGGCGCAACATTGGCTGGCAAGCGAAGCCGTTCTTGCAAGACGCCATCGGCGCGCATGCGAATAACTAGGCCCGTTTCATATGGCTCGATATGAATATCGGACACGCCCTGCCGAACAGCCTCAGCGATGATGCCGTTAATCAAACGGATGACAGGCGCGTCGTCTGCACTGTCTAGCAAATCGTCCGCACTCGGCAGCATGTCGGACAATAAATCGCCGTCATTGTTCCCGATAGACCCCGCCATCGCGGCCGCGCTGCCGTCCATGGCGTAATGGTCGGACAAATATCGGTCAAATGTTTGGTTATCCGACATTTCAACATCGAATGGCATTGCCAAAAAACGGCGCACCTCCAGCAGCATGATTGGATCAGCGCCCTCGCGCATCGCTACCACCAAACGGTCATTGCTTTCGTGGCGTATTACCAGACCGTGCGTTTTGGCAAAGGCATAAGGCAAATCAAGCAATGGTTTAATATGCGCGGCAGTCAGCTGCCCTGCGGGCTCGGCATTCGCCAATATATCGTGTTCAGGTGTTACCCCCTGGCGTATCACGATTGTCCATCCCCGCTGGTTGCGGAAACAGAGCTTGGCGGCACCTCTGTCGGTTGAAGCGGACCGCTTGCGGGTTGCCGCGTCAAATTACCATCTGCCCCGATCACGATGTCATTTACGCGTGTACTGGGCTCTGCTGGCGGGGTCGCGCCCATATAGTCCCGCAACAGCTCGTCAATGCTTGGTTCCATATCGGGGTTACGTACCCGTTGCATGTCGCGCACATAGTCATAGCGCCGTGCCGTTAAGCGGTCGCCATCTTCGCGACTGCGTAAAATTGTAGGACGAATAAACACCATCAAATTGGTTTTGCTGCGGCTGCGACTGCGTGATTTGAACAACTCGCCAATAAGGGGAATGTCACTCAGCAATGGAATACGTTCTATAGTGCGCCGCTCATCATCATTGAGCAGACCGCCAATGGCCAGCAACTGACCATCGCCAACAGTCAATGTAGTCTCAAATTCACGTTTATTAAGAATGAGGTCGCTTGAGCGAGAAGACACCGGACCGGCGACGCTAGATACCTCTTGCTTCAGGAACAGCTTTACGTCGCCCTGCGCATTAACCTGCGGCGTAACTTCAAGCTTAATACCAACCTCTTGCCGTTGCACAGTTCGGAACGCATTTTCAAAGTTCGCTGACAATTGTTCGCCGGTGCTAACGGGCACTTCTTGGCCAACAAGGAACTTTGCCTTTTGATTGTTCAGCGTCACGATGTGCGGCGTTGCCAACAGGTTGGATTCTGTGTCCGCTGCAATAGCGTTAATGATGGTGCCAAAAACAGCATTTTTGCCCACATCAAGCGCAAAACCACCAAAACCGCCGGTGGCGCTCAATATTGAGGCAGCCGCTGCTTGCTGCAATCCATCGCCTAACGCGCTGTTGGTTGCTGTGGTGGTTGTATTACCATTTACAGTCGTCGTTGTACGCGACAGTTGCTCGGCCCCAACGGCGCCCGCAATGGTCAAGATGTTGGGCGTTGCATTAGTATAGTTGGTTGCAGCAAACGGCGCGTCTTTCCCGCCCACAAGGAATTGAACGCCAAGCTTTTTCGCGGCTTCATTGCCGATTTCGACAACGATGGCTTCGACCAAAACCTGTTCAGGCCGGGTATCAAGCTGGCGTATCAATTCACCCAAAGTGCGCTGCACCTCTGGATTGGCAGCAACGATCAGGGCGTTTGTGCCTTCATAGCGTGTCACGACTATGGGTCCGCGCCCGCCAATACCATTCATGCCCGAGCCAGAGGCTGATGCCATTACAGGTGCAGATGCCGGCGCCGGCGTACCGCCACTGGTTGCCGCAGCAACTGGAGGTAGGTCACCGGACTGCGGATTGCCGCTCTGACCACCGATGAGCGACTGAACCGTTTGCAAGAGTGTTTCAGCATTCGCAAATTCAAGTCGGTACACCCGAATTTCGGCACCGGATTGCGCGCGCTCATCCAGTTGCTTTGCCATTGCGGCAAAGCGGGCAACCGAGGTTGGGTCGCCGCGCAAAGCGATAGCGTTGCTGCTATCAACCGCAGCAATCGAGACAGGTGATCGTCCACCCTCCCCGCCACCTTGACCAGCTAACCCTTGCAGCGCAGTTGCAATTTCACGCGCACCAGCATTGTCCAAATTAACAATCTGGGTAGCGGCACTGTCGCGGTCAATTTGGCGGATGAGGTCACGGATACGACGGATATTGTCGGCATAATCGGCAACAACAAGGCTATTGGCGCTGCGGTTTGCCGTAAGCGAGCCCTCGCGACTGATAAGAGGACGAAGCGTTTCTACCGCGCTCGTAGCGTCAATTGAGCGCAACCGGAAAACTTCGGTCACAAATTGGCTAGCGGTCGCGGCTTGGCTGCCGATCCGACTTGGTTGCGTGGCTGCTCCATCAGACGGTTGAATGCGGTAGCCACCCCCACGCATGGGAATAGCAACCAATCCATTTGCCCGCAGCGTCGACAAAAATACTTCAAAATATTCGGAACGCGACAGCGGGCGGTCGGTGACGACAGAAACTTTCCCGTTTACACGTCCGTCGACGATGAATGTCTGCCCCGTTACGCGCGCAGCATCCTGCACAAAGGCGCGGATGTCGGCGTCGCGGACATTTAAAGTCTGCTGCGCAGCCAATGGAGCGGCAAGGATCAGAGAGCTACACGCGAGCAATGAAGTAAGTTTACGGATCACTATTGTTCCAAATTTAGAGCTATGGGGACCTTCGAACCGCCGCGTTCGACTTCGAAACTTAAGCGGGCACCTGGCCGAAATTGCGCGGCAATGTCTGCCGCCGAAGATATGGGACGTCCGTTGACCCCGACAACAACATCGCCCGCAAGAAAACCTGCGAGGCGCAGCATCGTGCCGTCATCTCGCGCTTGCAAGACAAGGCCAGTGACACGGCCGCCTTCGTTGCGCGGCGCAAAGCCAATAGTTTTTTGAAGCGTCTCAGCATTCAATCCGCCATCTTTGACGGGCGCAGATGGGGCTTGAGAGGGTGCGCCGGACGGCTTCACGGTTTCAGCGGGGACCGATTGGTCAAGATACAAGGATTCTTTAACGCCGCCGCGCGACAAAACAACATGGTCAAAAGCAACGGAATTGAGCGTAACACCTGGCGCGACTTCCTCTCCCACCGCGTAGCTATTTTGAATGCCATCTTCGCCCGCGATAATGGCAGCCCCGCCGCCGGAACTCTCGTTCGCACGCACGCCAAATAAAACCAAGCTCAACGATGTAACATTTTGCGTTGTCGCGACAGAGGCATCCGCACGATAAAAAGGATCAAAACCGCTGAAAAGTGCAAGCCGCCCAGACGGCGGAATAACATTCACGGCCGGCGCACCCCATTGTGAAGTTGGGCCCACCGGCGTTACCGATACCCAAAGCAGGCGCGCAGTTTGAACCGCACATAAAGCAGAAAGCAAGCCGACAAGCGCCGCCCCGACTGGCAATGACGTCAGCCGGCGTGATTGCACTTTCACCCTTTCAGCCAACGATATTGCCACAAAGTCTCCTGCGCGAATCCGCCGACATCAGCGGACTAAGCCGCCGTTATGACGTGTAAGTGAAGCTAATAAGACACTTTCATGACTATTAACGCATGATATGAGGGAAGGCAAAAAGTTACGGCGGCATGCTCATGAGCACGCCGCCGCAAGTATGGGGGAAGATATTTGCTTTAAAAGTTAAGCTCTACACCAATAGAAGCGCTGATGCCTTGTTTATAAAGATTGTAAAAAATCTTATTCTCGCCGTTCTTTTGAAACTCCTGATATTTCGTGTTTGTCAGGTTGCGGACTTCAAATTTCAACTCAGCGTCTTTCCCGCCAAGCTTAAAGCCTTCGCGCGCCACGAAATCCAACTGGATGCCAGGCTTCTCCTTGATATCAGGCTGACCAGAAGCACCCCGGCTTGTTACCCGGTCAGAGGAATAGCTAACCAAAACTGTCTGCTGCGACAGGCGCTCGGTATCTTCGAGACCGAACTGCAAGTTAACCAAATGATCAGCCTGCCCCGTCAATGGCGAACCGTCGGTGAAAAAGTCTAGCGCGTTGGTGGACGACGCGTTAAAAACCGCAACAGGATCATTGGCCTTCACACTGATTTTTGACTGGGTGTAGGTGTAGTTGGCAATGACTACGGCGCGCCGTGTGGAAAAGAAGCCCTTTTCGCCTAATCCTGACAGATCGAAATATTTCTGCGTTTCGATTTCAACACCGGCTAAATCGGCCTTCGGTGCGTTGGCAAAGCTGGTAATGACCGAGTTGTCATCAAAGCTTGAGAATGACTCGATCGGCTTATCGATGCGCTTGAAGAAGCCAGCAATTGAGAACCGCTGATCCCGGTCGAAATACCATTCATACCGCGCTTCGGCGTTGTACAATTGGCTATCGGTCAACAAAGGGTTTCCGCGGAATAAGCGGTTGGAATCGGTGTCATAGAAATTCTGGAAAATTAGTTCGCGGAATTGCGGGCGCGCAATAGTCTTTGAACCGCTCAAACGGAACTTCATCTGGTCATTGATATCCCACGTCAACGTGGCAGCGGGCAGCCAATAAGATTGGTTGAGACTGGTGGAAGCCAAAGACGCAGTCGGCACCTTAAAAACCTGAACCGGTGAAACCGTTTGCTCCGCCTTTTCATAACGCACGCCCAAATTGAGACTGATTTCCGGCGTTATAAACGCCTGAATTTGCCCATAGGCGCCGTGCGTAAGCAATGCGGAATCAAATACTGGATTGGCCTCATTAGTATCAATCAGCGCGATGTTATAGAAATCGATAACATCGGGTTGCAGCAAAAAGTCAGGCCGAAAGAGTGCTGAAGTGACTGGCGTGCCGCCCGGAGCTACAAACTGAAACTCGCGGCGCTCTGTGCGTCGGACCGTATCGGAATAAGCATAGCCAACCGTGCCGGTCATATCTGGCGTGATCTTGAAGGACAAATCAGCGCTTCCCGACCAGAGGTCCTCACTGAGGTCAGAATAACTCACCTCAGCGCTGCCCCGCTGACCATTGTTCAAACGGTTGATGAACACTGCACCAAATGGATCGGACGCCTGATTGCTGCGATAATATTCAAAGCTAAGTTCATCCGGGGCTTCACGCTTCGAATTGGCATAGCCCGCCCGAAAGCTAAAGTTCACGTCAGACGAAAGCTTAAATTCGCCGACTAGCTGCGAGTTAATCAACTGCCGTTCATACCAGGCAGTATCCTGCTGCAATAATGTAGCAGTAGGTGACGTTGCTTGGCGCGTACCAATCCCCAAGCGCGCTTGTTTCAGGGTATCGCGGATGAAAAGGTTGGTCCAACGCACTTTTTGCTCACCTGCCTCAATGCCGAAGCCAACGAGGCCGTTAACAACGAGGCGGTTGTCCGTTATAACCTTCTGAAAATCTGTTTCCTTCTGGCTCAAATCACGGGTCGAAGCAGTTTGCTGCAACGTGTCCCGTGTACGCCATTTGTTGCTATAACCAGCGTTGACCAAGATACCCATAGTTGCATCGTCACCAATTTCGAAATTGGTGCCACCCGTAATGTTTGCTGAGCCATTTGCTGGAAGGTTGTTGTCCCGTTGCACCACGGCATTGCGCCCTGTGACCAATTGGCCTGCGATGACCTTTGTATCTACACCGCCGGCGCTGATGCGCTGACCACTGGCAAGATAAGCGGCAAGCGCCGGCGCTAAATTACGGTTCCCATTGTCAAAACCGCTCCAATCCATCGAGCTGCCATAATATGTATAGCCAAGCTGGTTGGATGTTTCACTGTTGCCGCTGGCATCCGCGCTTATCGACAGGAATGTTTCGCGCGGAATAGCCTTAGTGGTTAGGTTGATCACACCGCCGCCGAATTCGCCAGGAAAGTTCGCGGAATAGGTTTTCTGCACGAGCGACGAGGCGATAACACTTGTCGGGAACAGATCAAGAGGAACAACGCGCTTGAGAGGCTCAGGGCTAGGCAATGGCGAACCGTTCAGCAAGGCCAATGAATAGCGATCGCCTAAACCACGCACATAGACAAAACCGCCGCCAACGACGCTTAAGCCCGTTACCCGCGAGAGAGCGCCTGCGATATCACCCTCACCCGTCCGTTCAATATCTGCAGATGACAGAACCGACACAACTTGCGTTGCATTTTTTGAGATATTGCGATCAAGATAACCACGAACGACAATCTCTTCACCGCCAAAGGAGACATCAACTTCTTCCTCTTCAACCCGCTGATCCGCAGGTTCGGAGGCTGGGCCTTCAGGCGCTAGCTCTGCTGAATCGGGTACCGAAGGCTCAGCGCTTTGCGCGAATGCCAACGATGGCGCAACAAGTGCGGACGTTAAAAGCAACAGGCTGATTGCCCCCAATGGCTTCAACATTTTTATTCCCTTTTTATGATGTAAAAATGGGGTGGGCTGCCTGGTCAAGCCTGCACCCCACCCCAATCAATGACTGCCTATCAATAGGTAGGGAGCGAGGTGCAAAGACCCGTTACACTGACACCAAGCGTTGCGGTAGAACTGTTGCAAGTCCAACCAGCGTACCATGTGTCGTTCGCATCTTTCACAGCACCAATGTAAGTTGTCGCGTCGAAATATGATGCGATTGTGCTTGCGTTGAACGCAGTTACACCAGTTTCAGCGGTACCATTGATGAACAATGATGTCAGGCTTGGCGCGAACGCGCTGTTATTGTTGTTCGTACCGGAACCAAAGATGCTGCTTACAAGCGCTTCGGTCACACCGTTAGAACCAACGAACGCTGGCGAACCGCACTGCATAACGACCGAACGGAACACTGGCGCACCGACTTCGTCGATCGCTGCATCCACTGTTGCCGACGCTGTCTGTGGACGGCTAATACGCAGACATGATGTCGATGGGCTTACGACCACACCGTTAAACATGCTGTAATCGGTGCCACCACGCAGGAGCATAGCAGCGGCGTTGCCCGTGTTGTTACGCTGAATGAAGGTGAAGTTCGAGAGGCGCGTGTTCTGGCGAGGCGTGTTGCCGTCCGAAGTGTTATCCGAGTCAGCTTCAATCATCGAGTCACCAGCATTTGGACGCTGGACTGCTAAGACATATTGGAAGTTGGCTTTTATACCAACATCGGTGTCAATGTTGTCATCATCCGCGCCAATCGACACGAAATACTTCATGTTCACGTTACCGCCGAAGAACTCAGCACCATCGTCAGAGCTGTTAAACGACTGAATGTTGTTCAAAATAGTGCCAGTGCCGGTGCCGCCTGTTGTTAGCGACTGCAGTTCAGAGTTGCCCGACAGAACGAAGCCCGAGTAGCGGATCTGAACGAAGCTCAAACGCCCGCTGTTATCCGCCGTGTTTGCGCCGCCATAAAGAGCGGGGTCAACAGCACCTTCAACCTGACGCTCACAAGCGACTGTCCCTGGTGTCGCAGCAGGTGCTGCACAATCGGTGATTGGCGCACGTCCGTTGAGAACGACCCCGCCCCACTGACCGATCGAGCTATCGGTGTTAAGACCGAGCACGTTATCACGGCTCGTGAAAATGATAGGAAGAGCAGCCGTTCCAGCAGCGTTAATGCGGTTCCCACGGTTTACATTCAACCATGAAACGCCCGAACCACCAAAGATCACAACGCCCGGAGCGATGTTCAGCGTTACGACGTTATTGGTGGATGAAGGACCTTGGTCCGTACCAACGTCAACACGGCCACCAAGACGGTACAACACACCAGCAATCTTTGGCAATGTGCTGGTTGTGTTAATGCGCGACGGCAATGTACACACGCGATACGTGCCTGTTGGGCCAGTAATCGTGCCGCTGTCGGTCAACCCTTGCGCATCATCAATAGTTGGGCAGCCGCCAGCAGCCGTTACGGTTGCAGGTGGCGGTGGCGGGGGTGGCGGAGGAGGAGGAGCGGCTGGGTTGTTAATGGTGATGTTACCACCGGTGCCGGGCGACGCGATATCGTCTGCGCCACAACCAGTGACAAGGGCAGCGGCTGCCGTAGCATAGACAATCCCGCGCATTTTTGGGTTTAACATTCTAAATCTCCGCAACAAATAAGACTTGCCCGATTATAGGCACTTGCAACGGACCAGTGACGAATCAACATTAGGCCCCACCCGTTGACAATATGGCAACTAGAAGCGGCCTGTGACATCACTATGCGTATCACATTGCAGTTGAGAGAATCTTTTACGTCAAAAATATTACAATGTCGGAATGGCTGCTTGCGGAGCCTTAATTAGGGGAAACAAAAAGGCGAGCCGTGAGGCCCGCCTTCTTTAATTATCCGGAATGGAAAGCGCTTGTAGTAAAGGGTTATCGCGTAGCCACGCGCCTTTGCAAACTCGCATAGGCCTTACGTGCCGCAACCTTCGAATTCATCACGCTGCCATCAGCCAGAACCAAGTCAACACTCTCGCGGCTCTCAAGCACAGCTTTAAACATCTTTGCAGCTTCGTCAGTGTGACCCATTCGCGCATAGGCACGGCCAAGGTTCAGTAATTTTGCTGGATCACCGCTACTGACTTGCTCATTCGCCATGATTTGGAAGACGGCACGCTCGTTATCACCGCGCATGAGGGCCTCATAACCGATGGATTCTTTCGGATACGAAATCTCGCCCGTCATACCTGGCGCTGCGTGCACTGCACTACCCATAGTTCCCGCGATTAAAGCGCTGACTAATAACAGTTTCATAGCTCATCTCCTCTGTCTCTTCCACTATGTTACAGTTATATGACATCTATGCAATATAATTGTCATATAACTGTAACTTTTATTCGACGGGGCGATCGTTGGCAGGGACAGCCTAAATGTTTCGGACTTGTAACCGTTATCAAAATCACGGGATAAGCCCATAAAAACGGCACTTATTGCCCCTAAAGCGCGGGCTACAAACTTGCTATCGCGCCGACGCTGGCACGGGCCATGGGACTGACCCTGCCTGATACAGAAGTGCCTGCTCTGAAATAAAAGGACAAAGGCGTGATCGATGGCAAGAAAACTGTCATCTATCTGCCACGTGCCTGACCAACGAATCGGCTATGCCCCATACATCTTGTGGGGGTAAGAGCAGATGACGGAGACATTATTTAGTGGCATCGATGTTGATACAAGTCAGCTTATTGAGCGGGGCAAAATAATACCAAAGCTTCCTACTTGGTTCGACAAACCCGAACCGCGAAGCTATCAGCCGAAGATGAAGTTCCGCACAGTCTGGATATCCGACGTGCACCTTGGCACAGCCGGTTGTCAGGCTGGGCTGCTTAGCGATTTTTTGCACTCGATCGAATGTGAAACACTGTATCTGGTTGGTGACATAGTCGATGGCTGGCGCCTGCGTAAGGGCTGGTATTGGCCGGACCAACATAATGAAGTCATCCGGCGGCTCTTGAAAATGGCGCATCGCGGTACGCGGGTTATTTACATTCCCGGCAATCATGATGAGATGTTCCGCGATTATGCGGGGCTTAGCTTTGGCGGCATCGAAGTGCAGCTAGAAGCCATACACACCACTGCCGATGGCAAATCGTTGCTTGTCACCCATGGTGATGCCTTTGACGGCATTGTTCTTTACGCTCGCTGGCTCGCGTTCTTGGGGGATCAGGCATATACCTTGCTGCTCAAAGCCAATATTGTTCTCAATGCCGTGCGTCGGAGGTTTAACCTCCCTTATTGGTCGCTGTCTTCTTATTTAAAAAAGCGTGTTAAAAATGCAGTGCAATATGTTGGTAAATATGAAGAAGTTGTTGCACGCGAAGCCCTGCAGCGTGGCGTTCAGGGTGTAGTCTGCGGCCATATTCACTGCGCAGAAATACGGCAGTTCGACACGATTACTTATTATAATGACGGTGACTGGGTCGAAAGCTGCACCGCGCTCACCGAAGCTAAAGATGGGACTATGTCCATCATCGATTGGGCAGCGCGTGTGCGTGATCAAGCGGCAAAAAATACGACGGTTGCAGCATGAGATTGGCCATCGCAACCGACGCTTGGGCTCCACAAGTCAACGGTGTTGTCCGCACCCTGAACGAGACGATACGCCGCTTAAAAGCACACGGTCATGAGGTTGAAGTTATATCGCCTGATCGTTTCACCACCATTGCTTGTCCGGGTTACCCCGAAATACGCTTGGCTCTCGCCCCGCGTTTCCGCTTGCGCAAGGTGCTTGGCGCATTCAAACCGGACCTTGTTCATATTTCCACCGAAGGTCCAATCGGTTGGAGCGCGCGGGCGTGGTGTCTTAAGCATAAAGTGCCCTTCACAACCGCGTTCCATACGCGGTTCCCAGAATATGTCGCAGCGCGCACAAATCTCTCGCCTGACCTCATCTGGCCGATCATGCGCAGATTTCACAAGGGATCACGCGTAATCCTCACGGCCACACAAAGTCTGCGTGATGAGCTTGAAAGTCGCGGCATACACCCGACGCGATTGTGGTCACGCGGTATTGACCATGACATCTTTCATCCCCAACAAGGCAAGCATCCAGCCCTGCAAAATATTGCAAAACCTATATTATTATCGGTTGGCCGGGTTGCTGTTGAGAAGAATCTGGAAGCATTTCTGGACGCAGATGTGCCGGGAACAAAGGTGGTCGTCGGCGATGGCCCCGCCCGCGCGATGCTGGAAGCACAATATCCTGAGGCCATTTTCCTCGGAACGCGACAAGGCGCGGAGCTTGCGAGCATTTATGCATCCGCTGACGTCTTTGTTTTTCCAAGCAAGACCGACACGTTCGGCCTCGTTATACTGGAAGCATTGGCCTGTGGAACACCGGTAGCAGGCTATCCGGTACAAGGGCCGCTGGATATAATTGGCGCAGAGGGCCTCGGGCCCAACAGGGAGTTAAAACGGCCCATCGGGTCGCTTAACGAAGATTTGTCGCAAGCTATACAAGACGCGCTGAGGCTGGACCGAGCGGACGCCGCACACTATGGCGCGACATTTTGCTGGGATGCATGCACTGGCCAATTTTTGAACGGCATTACCCGCACTGAAACGGCCGAAGCTCTGGCCGCTTAGATCTTGACGCATATCAACTGCGCGGCGTGTATTGCGCCACAGAATATGCCCGTGAGATATGGAAGGTTGGACACACCGAACTAAAAACGGGAGGATTCGCAGGCGGTGTGTCCGATATGATAACAGGCAAGCCGCGTTTATGTTCCCAAGATCACCTTAGGCGCCGTTTTTTGCCAAGGTTGCCATCATCGCAACATGGTTAAGGCTGTTTAGTCTGCCTGCTGTTTCAACTGCGACAGTGCTTTACCAGCGGCGGCAACCGTTCGCGCGACATCATTAGCACTGGTGTTCCAGCCACAGACGCTGATCCGCATAACCCGTTCTGCGTTCCACGTGCCACCACTTAAAAACGCTTCGCCGCTGGCGTTAATTGCAGCGATCACAGCATCGCTGATATTATTGCCGTTCTTAGCATCAAACCTAATGAGCCCTTGGTTCATGGTCGGACGCGCGATGCCAGTTGCTCCGTCCAAAGCCGCTATGCCATCATAGATTGCGACTGCATGGTCGCAGCAACGGTCCACCATTGCCGCGAGGCCATCGCGGCCCAGCTCCATCAATGCCGCAAGCGTCGGCAATGATCGCGCACGCCGCGACCATTCCGGCGTAAAATCCATTGGGTCACGCACTGGACCACCGCTGCTTAAATAAGCCGCAGTTATCCGCATGGCGGCACTGTGCGCCTGCGGGTCCCGCGTGATCGCCATTCCGCAGTCATATGGCGTATTCAGCCACTTATGCCCGTCGGTCGCCCAGCTATCAGCGAGAGCTATTCCCTTCACCACAGGTGCAAGACGCGGGCTTGCATTCGCCCACAAGCCAAAGGCACCATCGACATGCACCCAGGCACCGCTGGCTTGTGATATGGGGCAAAGAACCTCAAAATCATCGCATGCGCCAATGTTGAGGTCGCCTGCATTCAGGATTACAATAGTCGGCGCATCAGGGGCCTGCGCCAATGCAGCTTGCAGCACGTCGGCATCGACCTTGCCGGGGGTCTTACCACCCAATGGTTCAAGGCAATCACTGCCCAAGCCGAGAAGGCGCAAGGAGCGCGTTACCGACGAATGATGGTGGGCGTTGGCCAATATACGAATGGCCGGGCTACCCTGAAGCCCCTTCGCTTCGACATCCCATCCCTGCCGCGCAAGTACGCCATGGCGCGCAGCGGCCAGCGCGGTAGTGTGCGCCATCTGGCAACCCGTCACAAAGGCATAGCTGGCGTCTGAAGGCAGCCCCAGCGCCTCCAAAAGATATTGGCCGGCGACCTCCTCAAGCACGGCGCCTGCTGGGCTTGTTGAAGCCAACACCGCATTTTGGTCCCACGCCGAACACATGATGTCGGTCGCCAATGCGGCGGGTAAAGCGCCCCCCTTTACCCATGCAAAGAATCTGCCACTGGCATTGGCGGTTAACCCCGGTTCTGCCGCCGCTGCGATGGCGCGCACAACGTCATTTGCTGGCATTCCGTGTTCCGGAAAATGTGACGGCAACATTGACCGCATGTCATCCGGCGTACCCCGTGAGGCAACAGGCCGTGTGTCCAATGAGGCAAGGTAACGGCGGGCTTCGGCAAAGGCGATATCAAGTGAGTCCATGAGATATCGTTAGAATATTTGCCTCAATAAGTCGACGCGGTTGTCATGGCATACCGGACGAAGGCTGACTTTTTCGTGGGAAAGAAATGTTTATTATGCAAAGGGCCTTCCTGCGTTCAAATGGCGCCCAATTATGGAACGGATATCATGGCGTTTAATACAGTTAAAGTTTTGACCACACATCACTGGAACACGGGGCTATTTTCGTTTTCCGTTGAGCGGCCAACATCTTTCCGCTTTGTCAGCGGTCAATTTGTGATGCTTGGCCTGATGGTCAACGGCAAGCCACTTTTGCGCGCATATTCAATCGTATCGCCTTTTTGGGAAGAGTCGCTTGAGTTTTTGAGTATCATCATTCCCGACGGTCCGCTCACGAGCCATCTATACAAAATCAAACCCGGCGATGAGATATTGTTGGGAGAAAAGCCTACGGGAACGCTGACGATGGACGCGCTGATCCCCGGCAAACGCTTGCATATGATTGGGACTGGAACAGGCCTTGCTCCTTGGATTTCGATCATCCGTGACCCTGGGGTTTACGAACGCTTCGAACATATCACCGTTCAGCATACCGTCCGACAAGTAGAAGATTTGGCGTACCGTGAACTGCTTGAAAGCAAATTGGCGAGCGACCCGTTGGTTGCAGACGAAGCCAGACTGCAACTGACCTATGATCAGTCCGTGACGAAATGCCCGACTTGGACCAACGAAAATCGTCGTATTACGGACCGGATTGCGTGTGGAGACTATCCGCTGGATCCTGCCACAGATCGCGTCATGCTCTGCGGCAGCATGGCAATGATCAAGGAAACAGGAGCGCAGCTTGAAGCCCTTGGTTTTGTCGAAGGCGCCCATTCGCACCCTGGCACTTATGTGCTTGAGCGCGCCTTCGTTGGATAGAGACTGAATAAATCTAAAGCAGCCGAGACATCAGCCAATAGGCATACCCGGCGGAACTGCCGGCAGGTGTGTCCGGTCAGACAGTGCCGCCGTTAAAGCGGCCTGATCGGATAACAGCGCGCCAAGGCCCCTGCGCCAGTCGGCGAGTTCATCCGAGCCACGGCTATTAGACAGGTCTTTGCTCCACGCCTGCAGCTTACCATTTAGCTGCAGCCCAATCGATCGGGCAAGGCCCTTCTCACGCAAGGTTTTGACCACGTCGATCGCAATGGTCGTAGCAATCCTGCGTCCCACGGCTCCCGTCGTCGCTGCTGCGTCGGCATGCGCGATGAGGCGGGCGAGGACTTGTACGGGAGACGGCACAGCGGGGTCATACACATGTTGCATGTCCAATCGGTTAAGCCGCTGCGGGTCAAGCAAGCTATCGAGCACATGGACAGCGCCAATCTCCGTCGCACGCAAAGTATCAAACGCTGGCCCGCCAGCAGTCGGCATGATTTCAATCTGCGTTGCATAATCCCCATCATCGCCTTGCGCGTACGATAACAAGGGCTGAAGTCTTGCTGGGACGGTGAGCGCATCTACGGTCAGGGCATTCATCAGGCCATCCAATACTGCCATCTGCTGCGCCCCAGAAACATTGTTAACAGCTAACGCATCGCCAGCAAGCGCACTTGGTGAAACAACTCCACCAAGTGACTTGGCGACAGCTTCAATCTGAAATCTATGCAATAGCCAGATGGGAACAAATGCACGACGCAGGCTCGCAAGGTCCTGCCCTGCTGGAATGGCGTCTACATTAAAACGCGCAAGCGCCACCGCGCGCACCTGCATCACTCTGCTCAGCTCTGCAACAGGGTCAGCGAAATCGTCCCACAACGCCCCTTCAGGATTGCCTGTTGATGTGGGGCGCGAGTCATTATCGGACACGAACCGATACCCTTTGGCCTGTGCCGCTTGCGCCAAACTGCGCGCGGCTTCATCAGTCTCAGCATATAGATAGCGCGTTGTAAACTTGTCCCATTCCCCAATACCGACCCCATAAGCGTCGCTCAAATCAATCTTGCCATTGGTTAGTTTTACGCGTGGTGCAGGATAATCCATCACAGAATAGCGGCCCTGCGTGCTGGCAGCGAAGTTATGTTGGAAGCCAAGCGTATGCCCGACTTCATGCGCGCCAAGTTGCCGGATGCGTGCCAAAGCTGCGGCAACAGGATCACTAGGATCGCCACTGTCAGACAGGCCTGCGCCAACCAGCGCCTGAAAGATGAGCACGTCTTGCTGGGCGCGCAGAGAATCCAACATCACGCTGCCCTTGAGGATTTCCCCAGTGCGCGGGTCTATGATGCTTGCGCCATAGGCCCAGCCCCGGGTCGCACGATTTACCCAGTTTACGACGTTATAGCGCATATCCAGCGGGTCGATACCCGCAGGCAGTTCTTCGACACGAAAGGCATCAATATATCCAGCATGTTCAAAAGCTTGCGCCCACCACGAAACGCCATCGAGCAAGGCTTTACGGATTGCTGGCGGTGCAGCGGAATCGACATAGTACACAATTGGATTTTTAACGCGCGAGCGAGCTGCATTTGGGTCGACTTTCTCAAGTCGATGCCGAAGTGCAACCTTGCGCAGCATGGAGCGACCAAGTGGTACGGAGAAGTCATATTGAGGCACATTGATGATGTAATCATAGGGGTCATGGCGCACTGGCATTGGAACGACAGGCAATCGCACCAGCGAATGGCGCACCCACAAAGAAATATCCGGGCCCGTCGGTGACACATTACGCAGCTCAGGTGCGGGCTTATTTGAGGCAAAGCTCAAAAGTGCAGAAAACTCTACATTGTCGGGGAATATGCGCGTTTTGACTGGGTCAGCTACTGAACGATTTGCAAGCAACCCATAGCCATCGCCCAAGCTTGCGGCAAAACCAAAATGGTCCATGGAAAGAAATGGTGCAAAATCAAATTTGAAGCTGCCGTCTTTGTCCGTCGAGCTGATGTCGCCTACCCACAATGTCGCATTGGTAAAGCTATTAGCCACAGACGCCTTTTGCGCAGCCGATCCGGAAGTGGCGACAAATGTCGTGTTTTCAAGTTCAGCAATCACCTTGCTACCGGCACGCCTGAAGCGAATGATGCCATTACGCAACGGCGCGCCGCGATCAACGCCAGTAGCGGAAGAGCCAATACCAGTCTCAATTTGTGCGACGTACAAAAACCGGCCGGCAACGCCCTCGTCGTCTTGCCGCGGCAATGTCAGGATGATTTTACCATCCTCTTGCGCGGCGGTAACGGGAAGCAGCGCTTGTTGGCTATAAACTGGAGTAACAGGCAAGGCCGCCGTCAACAGGCAGCCAAAAATAACGCGCTTAATCATAGTTTCACCTCTACCAAGAGGCTTAGGGAAAGGCTTAGCGGTGTCAATAATCTTCACGCGCATAAGCGACAAGATCAAATAGACACCAACCTACCCTAAACTATTGCGGATATTAGACCAAAATTCGCGGGCTTTATTGACCAAGGCTTACACATGCAAAAGCATGCCAAAGGGAAAAGCGCTACAGGCTACACCCGCAGAAAGGTCGTGTTTTTAAAAAAATGGTCGGGGAGACAGGATTCGAACCTGCGACCCTCTGGTCCCAAACCAGATGCGCTACCAGGCTGCGCTACTCCCCGACATGGGATCACTGGTATAACAATGTCCTCGCGGCTGGCTACCTGCCATCTTCGCCATGCGAAGGTGGTGGGCCCGGAGGGACTCGAACCCCCGACCTAGCCGTTATGAGCGGCCAGCTCTAACCAACTGAGCTACAGGCCCTAACCGGCTCGCCAACTACCTGCGGGCCGATAGCCGAACTTTGGCAGAATAGGCAAGCCTTTATCTTACCTAAATGACGTAATTTGGCTGGTAGATTTCATTTCGGCCGCAATCCTTCTGCGGACAGCCATATTTCGTAACCCTTGGAAGTCTTGCATAAACCTGACGCAAAGCCAATCAAGTGACTTAAAAGCAGAGCAAATGACAATCGCTAACAGCAACCGGGAGGGCCATCGCTCTGCAACAGACATGCGCGTTACAATTACCAAATGTGTCGGCGAACGCCTTTGTTATCCGTTTCACGCAATTTTTGGCGGTTCCTGTTGAGATAATCACCTGATTTTGCAGCGGCAGGCTGTTGTCAGAAACATGAAAGCATCAATTTTGGTCCATCACACTATGGGACAATTGCAATCCGCTATAATTATATTATAAGCACGGGCCATAATAGGAACGGAAATTACGATTTTATGGCCAATACTAACCTTGACGCGATAGATATGAAGCTTTTGGCTGAATTACAGGCGAATGGTCGCATTACCAATGTGGAACTCGCGACAAAGGTAGGTTTGACGGCGCCGCCATGCCTTCGCCGCATGCGCGCGCTGGAACAATCAGGCACAATCAAATCCTACCATGCTGACGTGGACGCAGGTGCTTTGGGCTATACCATCACTGTGTTCGCAATGGTCAGCCTCAAAAGTCAGGCGGAGAAGGATTTAAAGGCATTTGAAGAGCATGTCAGGGCGCTACCCGATGTGCGCGAATGCCATATGCTCAACGGTGAAATTGATTTTATCTTGAAGATTGTCGCCCGCGACCTTCAGTCATTTCAGGAATTTTTGACGTCACAACTGACGTCTGCGCCAAATGTCAGCAGCGTCAAAACATCACTAACGATCCGCACCGCTAAAGACGATCCCGGCGTTCCTATTCCGCAGGCATAAAAAAGGGCCCGATTGCGCAGGCCCTTTTTTGTTGTTGTTTTATAATTCAGGTCGACGGGGCAGCGGCAACAGGTGCAGCGGCAGGCTTGGACAATTGGTCGATATACATGTTCCAATATTCGGCAATTGCCTTGCGGTTAGGGTTGTTGATCATCGCAAAATCAGCCTTCGCGCCGGCATAATCGCCCAACATTGCTTTAGACATTGCGAGACGAAAGCGCGTGCGGTCGGTCTGGTCGCCGCCATCCTTGTCCAGAACGGCTCCCTTACTCAACGCCGATTCATACAAATCCTTGGCCGTCTTGTAATCCTTGTGCGAGAAAAACGAGTCTGCAGTTAGCGACGCCAGCATCGGTTTCGAACTGGCTTTTGCAGGGGCTATCGTGCCAGGCAATGTGCGTGTGTCCTCCGCAAGCCGCGATTTGGCTTCGTTGTAACGCTCGCTAAAGGTCACGTTATTGCGGGAGATCACACCCTTATCGAAACCTTCGTCAAGAACCGACACCGCTTCTGCGGGGTAACGGACACCAATATAGCTCAAACTATCAAGATAGGCCGCATATTCCTGTTGAAAACGCAGGCCATTAGTAGCGCGCATCAAACGCAATATATCGAGTGATTCTTCAGGATTAAAATCACGCGACCGGTCAAAAAACGCTAGCGCATCATGCCAATAATCAGGGTTATTTTCTGTTATGACCAATTCCTTGTAGAAATTGGAAGCGGCAGTATAATTCTTCATTTTCGCGGACAGATTTGCCGCACGAATGACATAGGCCTTGCTTACGGCTCCAGCTGCCTTGCTCGACTCAATAGCCTTCCCAATCCATGCAATTGCATCGGCATCCTTGTTCTGCTGCGACATTGCGTTGGAGACCAGATATTCGATATTATTGGCACGGTAGCCGATGTTGTAAGCATCAATCATATACTTTTCAGCGTCAGCAAACCTTTTGCCATCATAGGCGATTGCGCCCTTTCTGAAGGTATATTCCTTCTTCAAATCGACTGGCGTAGTTGCCGATCCGATCAGCAGGTCAATGCCCTGCTCCTGAAACGCCAAATCTTTCAAAGGCGCGCCGATGTTGATCGCAAGAATGCCTGCCTCATACCGGTCATCGTCGTTGCCAATCGCTGCAACAACCGTCGAAAACGCCGCCTTAGCGGCGACGGCATCCTTGGTTTTGTTAAGCATGTTCGCCACTGGCATATAAGCCGCGATAAATGGCTTGGAATAATTCCGCTTCGGCGCCGCAGGCGCTGCTTCCTTACCCTTTTTTTCCTTTTTAGGTTTTTCATCGGACTGCGCAAACGCGGCCGGTGCGGCGGATACCGCAACCAAAGAGAGGGCTAAGGCAAATTTTGAAACCAGTTTCATATTACTCTCCGCAATAGTATTTTTGGCCGTGGCCGCTTAATGGATCGGTTTATAGAACCTTGCCAACGTCTGTGCAATTGCCATAGCGCCACTGCATGAATTCCCGTTGAACGAAATGGAACAAAAAACAAGTGGTTGATCGCACCGCAGTGATAATTGGAGCCAGAGGTGGTGTCGGCGCGGCTTTGGCGGATGCTTTAGACCTTGGCTCAAGCTACGCGAACGTCATTCGTCTGCACCGAGAGAGCGATCTTCCCGTCGATATCCTAGATGAGGCTAGCATTGCAACGGCCGCCGCGTTCTTGGCGAACACCCAGCCACCTGTTCAGTTGGTGATCGTCGCGACGGGATTGTTGCATTCAGCCGGCAAAGGACCTGAAAAAAGTCTGCGTGAACTCGAGCCCGACTGGATGATGCAAAACTATCACGTCAACGCCGTCGGGCCTGCGCTTGTGGCCAAACATTTTCTGCCGATAATGGCCAAGCAAGGCCCAATCTGTTTTGCTGCCTTGTCAGCCCGGGTGGGAAGTATTTCAGACAATAGCTTGGGCGGATGGCACAGCTATCGCGCATCGAAATCGGCGCTCAACATGCTTATCCGTAACATCGCAATCGAATGGCAGCGCAAAAATCCGCAGTCGATCATCGTTGGCCTGCATCCCGGCACTGTCGAGACCACCCTCAGCGCCCCATTCAAGGGCAATCCAGCCCATGAACGCTTCACCCCGGCCCGTGCCGCCAAAAGCTTGCTCGGCGTGCTGCAGCAGCTTAAACCAGAGCAAAGCGGACAGATTTTTGCTTATGATGGCACCCCCATCGCGCCCTGACCGCTGCCATGGCGTGAATCTGTGGATAAGCTGGTGAAAACACCGCCAATGTGGCAGTCGCGTGTAGTCATTTGGACGATAGGCGTGTAGTGTAATCTGACCCAAAAAATATAAGGATTTTCGCGCTGTGAGCGACGACATAGTAACAATAGACCCATCCGACATTTCACCAGTCGACATTGTCGACGAAATGAAGTCGAGCTATCTCGATTATGCGATGTCGGTCATTGTGTCGCGGGCGCTGCCCGACGTCCGCGATGGTTTAAAGCCAGTCCACCGCCGTATCTTGTTCGCCAGCCAAGAAGGCGGCTTTGTTGCAGGCCGCCCTTACCGTAAATCAGCAAAGATCGTCGGCGACGTCATGGGTAACTACCACCCGCACGGCGATAGCGCGATTTACGACGCACTAGCCCGCATGACTCAAGACTGGTCCCTGCGTGTGCCGCTGATCGATGGTCAGGGGAATTTCGGATCAATGGACCCCGATCCACCAGCGTCCATGCGTTACACCGAAGCACGACTGAATAAGGTCGCAAACGCGCTTTTGGATGATCTCGACAAGGACACTGTCGATTTCCAGCCAAATTATGACGGCAGCCGTGAAGAGCCTCAGGTTCTGCCTGCCCGTTTCCCTAACCTTTTGGTTAATGGCGCTGGCGGTATAGCCGTCGGCATGGCTACCAACATCCCGCCACACAATCTGGGCGAAGTCATCAAGGCCTGCTTGGCCTATATCGACAATCCCGCGGTCACAATCGACGAACTGATCGAAATCGTCCCTGCCCCAGATTTCCCGACCGCGCCGCTTATCCTTGGTACGGGCGGCGCACGCGCGGCATATCGTGAGGGCAAAGGCTCCATCATGCAGCGCGCGCGGCATGAGGTTGAAGAAGGAAAAGGCGACCGCCGTTCAATCGTCCTCACCAGCATTCCGTTTCAAGTCGGCAAATCTGGCCTTGTTGAGAAAATTGCCGAAGCCGCGAAGGACAAGCGTATTGAGGGTGTGTCCGACATCCGCGATGAATCGAGCCGCAAGGGCGTGCGCATTGTTATCGACCTAAAGCGTGACGCGACCACGGACGTTGTCCTCAACCAATTGTGGCGCCACACACAGGCGCAATCAAGCTTTCCGGCCAATATGCTCGCCATTCGCGGTGGTCGCCCCGAGGTTCTGAACCTACGCGACATCATCGAATCCTTCATTCGTTTCCGCGAAGAAGTCATTACTCGCCGGACCAAGTTTGAGCTCAACAAGGCCCGAGAACGCGCGCATTTGTTGCTTGGCCTTGTCGTCGCGGTTACCAATTTGGACGAAGTTGTGCGGATCATTCGTGGTTCGGCCAGCCCTGCCGAAGCGCGCGCTGCGTTGATCGCACGAAAATGGCCGATTGCCGAAATCGCATCCTACATCAAATTGGTAGAAGCTGTAGAAGCCGAGATTAGCGGCGACAGCTATCAATTGTCCGAGTTGCAGGTCCGCGCAATTCTGGAGCTACGCCTCCATCGTTTGACAGCACTTGGTCGCGACGAGATCGGTAAAGAGCTTGCAGGGCTCGCAGAGACCATTACCGAACTGCTCGCCATCTTGGGCGATCGTGTAAAGCTATACGCTGTCTTGCGGGACGAACTCGTCGCCATTGACGCCGAATTCTCCACGCCGCGTTTGTGCGAAATCACCGCAAGCTGGGATGGGCTCGATGACGAAGACCTCATGGAGCGTGAGGAAATGGTCGTGACCGTCACTCATGGCGGTTATATCAAGCGCACCGCTTTGGCGACGTTCCGCGCGCAGAACCGTGGCGGTAAGGGCCGCGCGGGCATGGCTACCAAAGAAGAGGATGCCGTCACCGAATTGTTCGTAACAAGCACGCATACGCCGGTTCTGTTCTTCTCCAACATCGGCAAGGTGTATCGCCTGAAGGTGTGGAAGTTGCCCGAAGGCGGCCCGACCACGCGCGGTCGGCCTATGGTTAACCTGTTGCCGCTTGGCGAAGGTGAAGTCATTTCAAACGTTTTGACCCTACCCGAAGATGAAGCGGAATGGGGCGGCCTCAGCGTCGTATTTGCAACTGCAAAGGGCTATGCCCGCCGTAACAGCATGGACGCCTTTGCCAATGTACCAAGCAACGGCAAAATTGCGATGAAGTTCGAAGGTGAAGATGCCGACGATAAATTGATTGGCGTTGAGCTGCTCAGCGCTGAGGACGATGTCTTGCTCGCAAGCCGCAATGGCAAGGCAATTCGCTTTGCCGCCGACGACATCCGAGAATTCCAAAGCCGTGCATCGACCGGCGTTCGCGCTATGAAACTTGGTAAGGACGACGCGGTTATTTCGCTGTCCATCCTCAAACGCGTTGGCACTTCGGCGGAAGAGCGTGAAGATTATCTGCGCTTTGCACCTTGGAAGCCTGAGAAAGAAGGCGATCCTACCATGACCGCGGAGCGCATCGCGGAAATGGCGGAGCGTGAGCAGTTCATCCTGACGGTCTGCGCCAATGGCTATGGCAAATTGTCATCGGCATATGGCTATCGCCGCACCGGACGTGGCGGACAAGGCATCACCAACATTGACAATATCGAACGCAACGGCCCGGTCGTGGCCAGCTTCCCTGCTACAAAGGGCGATCAGTTGATGCTGGTGACGGATCAGGCAAAGCTCATCCGCATGCCACTCGAAAGCTTACGCGTTCTCGGCCGCGGAACCGCAGGCGTGCGTTTGTTCAATGTCGGCGACAATGAACATGTGGTTGGCGCGGCGAAGATTGACGAGAGCGATGAAGATGGCGACGAGGGTGCGGTTGCACCCGACGATGTTGCTGCTCCGGAAGCAAACGACCCAGAATGACAACTGCAAACATAATAGCTGTCGTCCTTGCGGCCGCCGCCCAAAGTGCGCCTGCCGTTCCCGTCGCTGCGCCAAATGATTATGCGCTTGAGCAGAATTGGTTGTGCCGTCCTGACCGCCGCGATGCATGCAGCACACCAAGTCTAGACGTGACTGAAGTGGCACCCGACGGAACCCGCATTGTGCGTGCGGTGAAGCGGGCGACTGCATCAGAAGCGGATTGCTTCTATGTCTACCCAACCTTGTCCTACGACGCCGGCGGCAATAGCGACATGATCGCCAATGACGAAGAACACCGCGTGGTTGAGGCGCAGTTTGCCCGTTTTAGCACAGTATGCCGGACCTTTGCGCCTATCTATCGTCAGTCGACGTTAAGCTGGTTGCGTTCGAACATGACGGGTAACCCGATTCCAATGGATCCAGAGCTGCGGTATAATGACGTGCGCGATGCGTGGCGGCAATATATGGCGGCTGACAATAAAGGTCGTCCTTTCGTTCTTGTTGGGCATTCGCAAGGGGCGGGTTTGCTCAAGCGCCTAATTGCCGAGGAAATAGAAGGGAAACCCGCTGCGGCTAAGATGCTCTCGGCGATGCTTGCGGGCACCAATGTTGCTGTGCCAAAGGGCAAGGATCAAGGCGCTGATTTGAAAAAGACCCCTGTCTGCCGAAGCGCTGGACAAACCAACTGTGTCATCGCCTGGACAAGTTTTCGCGAAACCACTCCGCCACCTGCGAATAGCCGTTTTGGTCGCGTGCCAAACACCGCGCAGGAGTCAATTTGCGCCAATCCTGCGGCACTTGGCGGCGGCATGGCCACAGTGCACGCGCGCTTTCCGAGCGGCGCCGCTATCGGCGACCTTGTCGCAGCAAGCCCAGCCTGGACCAAAGACAACGCGCCCATCACCACACCCAGCGTTGCTGTGCCTGGGCTATATTCTGCGCAGTGTGTGACAGTGAATGGCGCGAATGTCCTGTCGGTTCGCATTAACGCTGACCCCGCTGATCCTCGCATTGATGATGTCGGCGGCGATGTGCGCTTTGGCGCATTTGTCGCGCAGGACTGGGGGCTTCACCTCATAGACGTCTCGCTTGTCATGCAGGACATGGTCGATCTGCTACCTGTGCAGCTTTCGGCCTGGAAAGCACGCAGCGGGCGTTAATCCCTATTGCGCGAGATGACGGACGTGCATGTTTGTCGTCAGACTGAATGTGCGTCAGTCACGTTCTTCGCCACCTGCGAAATGGCCGCGTTTGACCAGTGTTTGCGCGATACCAACAGCGATCATCAGCACGCCGAAATAGTAAAGATACCAAATGGCAAGGCCGGTCACCTCGGATTCTGCCAATGGCCCAAGTTCGGCAAAGATCAGCAGGTCAGAAATGACGAACAATATAGCGCCAAGCCCAACGCGGTAGCGGGGGAAATTGCTACTCCATGCCATCGCGGCCATTGCGGCGAGGATGATGCTATATGCAGCAACTTGAATGCCCTCGTCTCGCGTGGGCGGCAGGGAATACGCAATCACCGGCGTTGCCAATAGAATTGTAACAGCCAATAACTTCTGACTGAACACCGGTTTGACGCGCCGGTGACGAAAATAGATGAAGATTGCAACGAGATGGCCGGCGGCAAAGGCAAGCGCGCCAGCGACCATGCTGAGTTCGATCAACCCGTCACCCAGAGCATAAAAAGCAAGCATGATGGCAAGCGCGACAAATTCGCCCTTATGGTGTCGGCGCAAGGCAAAGGGCACGAGGAAGCCCACCGCAGCCATTTTCCAGAACATTGCGATTAACCCGCCATCAAGCGGCAGGAAAAGCCATGTTGCAGGAAAGCTTATCCCCGCAAGCAGACTGCCGAGCAAATATGGCCGTTTATGTGCGAGATCCTGAGACATGCTCTGGTGCATCGTTCAAACATGTACGCAAGACAAGCGGAATATGGCCAATCATGCTGTCTGCTGTCAGGCCCGGCCCAGCGCGCACGCCAATGTCGCCGTGCAACCAAGTGGCTATGGCGGCCGCGTCAAAGGCTGGAACGCCTTGCGCCAATAGTCCGCAAATCAGCCCCGTCAGGACATCACCCGACCCCGCAGTCGCCAACCAAGGCGACGCATGACGGTTCACCAGATAGCGGCTATCGGGCGCGGCAATGCATGTCTCTGCGCCTTTTAGGAGGACCACGCATTGCGCCCGTTCCGCTGCCCAACTTACGGCTTTCTGCCGATCCTCCAATTTAATATCCGGGAAAATACGCCGAAACTCGCCAAAATGTGGTGTCATGACGTCAGTCGAAGCGACGGCGTTAAACAGTAACTCTGGGTGTTTTTCAAACGCCGTCAGCGCATCGGCATCGAGCACTGTGGGAACGTGGCATCCAAGCACTTTGAGGATCGCTTGCTGGGCCCCTGCCCCTGCCCCCGGACCAATGGCAAAGGCAGATACGCGATCGCCCACAAAGTCGAACGCCGGGCTGGCTTCCCGAAGCATGATTGCGGTAACATGGGCGGCATGTTCCGCCAGCGCAGCCCTCTCGCCAACTATGGTGACCAACCCTGCGCCCACGGCCAACGCCGCCTGAGCCGATAGCCGCGACGCGCCTGTGTGCAACGCTGCCCCACTCCACACAATCGCGTGTCCCCTGCTATATTTATGCGCGTCAGATGGCGGCGGAACCAGGGTTGGCCGCAATATCGTCCCGTCGGCAGAAGAGTTAAGTGTAAATCCCATAGCCCATCTTGGCGCTTTTGCCTGTGCAGCGCCAAAGATTTTTGATAGCCGCGCCGAATGAGCAAAAATTTTGATGTCCAGATTATCGGTGGCGGCCTTGCTGGCTGTGAAGCGGCGTGGCAACTCGCGCAGCGGGGCGTGCGCGTAAAACTGTCAGAAATGCGTGGAACCGGGGAAATGTCGCCAGCGCACCAAACCGATGGCCTGGCTGAATTGGTATGTTCCAACAGCTTCCGTTCGGACGATGCCGAAAACAACGCCGTTGGCCTTCTGCATCAGGAAATGCGCGACTTGGGATCGCTTATCATGCAGGCGGCTGAGGTCGCTAAGGTTCCTGCGGGTTCTGCACTGGCCGTGGATCGTGCTGTTTTCTCAGAAACCGTAACCAAGCATCTTGAAAATAACGATAATATTGAAATTGTACGCCAACGGGTTGACATTATCCCAACGGATAGCCCCGTCATAATTGCCACGGGGCCCCTGACTGCGACAAATCTTGCCGAAAGCATCATGGCTAAAACGGGCGAAGACCGCTTGGCCTTCTTCGATGCGATTGCACCGATTGTCTATCATGACAGCATCGACATGGACATCGCGTGGTATGCGTCGCGTTGGGACAAGGGCGAAGGCAAGGATTATATCAACTGTCCCCTGGACGAGGCACAATATCGCGCCTTTCACCAAGGCTTACTCGATTCTGACAAAGCCGAGTTCAAGGAATGGGAAACCAACACGCCGTATTTCGAAGGCTGCATGCCTATCGAAGTTATGGCCTCACGCGGGTTGGACACATTGCGCTTTGGCCCCATGAAGCCTGTGGGTCTGGATAATCCGAGAACAGGCCGCTGGGCGCACGCAGTCGTGCAACTGCGGCAGGATAATAAGCAGGGCACATTGTGGAACATGGTCGGGTTTCAAACGAAGATGAAATATGGTGCGCAGGTTGATCTTCTGCGTACAATACCAGGCCTTCAAAATGCGGAATTCGCAAGGCTTGGCGGCTTACATCGCAATACCTTCATCCGGTCGCCTATCCTACTTGACCGTCAGTTACGGTTGAAGTCGGCGCCGCATATCCGCTTTGCAGGCCAGATTACCGGCTGCGAAGGCTATGTTGAAAGCAGCGCCGTCGGCCTTATGGCCGGCATCATGACGGCCGCTGAGCTAGCTGGTCGCACGGTCACTGCGCCGCCTTCTACGACGGCACTTGGCGCGTTGCTTGGCCATATCACCGGCGATGCCATGGCCGATGATTATCAGCCCATGAACATTAACTTCGGCTTGTTCGCGCCGCTCGAGGATAAAGTGCACAAGAAATCACGCAAAGCGGCGATGACTGGCAGGGCCCGTACCGACTTGAACGCGTGGATCTCAGCCCAGGCGATAGCGGCTTAACAACGGCACCCTGGTTTAGCGACCAACTTGGGACGCGTTTGCGCAAACTCCTTACGGGTCAGTAACTGGTCCTTATTTCTATCTGCGCCGGCAAAGCGTTGCCCGGTCCCAGCAGCCCATTCTTCAAACGTCAGCAGATTGTTGCCATCGGTATCCAGCGCCTTAAACGCCTTGGTTCGGCTGCCCATCATCTCAAGCCGCGAAACCAGCTCGTCTCTGTTGCGATCATAGCGATTGAAGCGCACCTCTTCACGGCTCGCCTTGGGCGCTTCAGGCGGTGTTGGCGGCGCGGGACCAAATGCTGGCGCGTTTGCCGCAGCTTCGGGAAGTGCGTCCGAAATCATAACAGGCGGCGGCGGTGCGGGTATAACCGATTCCTGATTTGCTGCGGTCTGCCAAAACAATAGCCCTGCCAGCACCATGAGCAATGCTGCAACTCCGCCAATGAGAACTCGCTGCATTGCTTGCGCCTCCTTCAATACAGCCCAGTTAAATCGCCATAATGCTAAAGACCCGTTAAAGCATGCCAGACCAAACGCGGACCCGATGCGGTTCGCACAGACATATGAAGTATAGACAAAGGCCGCAATCCACGCCCCTTTGGCAGCGCAGCAAGTGGCGCAGAAATGCTACCGGCAACGCGTTGCGGAAAGGCCGTTCGTAAAGTCTCGATAGCCCATAGCCGCCCGCTGGGCCGAACGTCCTGCGCACTTCCCACCCAATTTGCGTAGGTCTGGAATATCGCTTCAGCGCGCAACTGGGCATGCGTGTCCGTTGCAGCTTGGTTCCATTCATCGCTACCTAACAATTCCTCCCATGCGGACACCAGCGCCTCAAGCGCGGACAGTGGAATGACGCCCCCAACCGCGGTGAGCGCTTGCAATAGCGGCTCCCCCTTCGGGCGCAGATCTGCTGCTGCGGCAAATGCGTCGCGCCACCACGCCATCTTAATTTGCGCGATCATAGGCTCCCCAGCTGTACGCACAATATCACCAAAACGCATGTCAATCTGCAGCAACAACGTAAGCGCTGGCCGGAGATGAGCCGGCACATACGCGATAGCCAAACGAGTTGGAGGGAGAATTTCCAAACTAGCATCAGTCATATGGTTGTAACTTCACGTATCGAGGAGAAAGCTATGTGCCGATGGGATGCCAAAAATTAACGTTTGCGGCTTAGTTAGTTACCGCCCGACAGTTTTCCGTACGCCAGCCACAATCTTGTCGGCATTAATCAACGCCATTTTTTCCAGGTTCGCCGCGTACGGCATCGGCACATCTTCGTTCGTAATACGCATTACAGGCGCATCCAAATCGTCGAAGCCTTCCTCCATACATATCGCCAATATTTCGCTCCCCACCGAGCACACAGGCCAGCCTTCTTCGGCCACGACCAAGCGGTTGGTTTTTGCAAGGCTTGCCAATATTGTTGCCTTGTCCAGTGGACGGATAGTGCGCAAGTCGATGACCTCGGCGCTTATGCCCTCTTCTGCCAGTTTGGTTGCTGCTTCAAGTGACAGGCCGACACCGATGGAATAGCTGACGATCGTTACGTCGCTTCCTTCGCGCATAATCCGGGCTTTACCGATTGGTACGACATGATCATTCCCCGCCGGAACCTCATATGTCCGGCCATAGAGCAATTCATTTTCTAGAAAGACCACAGGGTCCTCGCAACGGATAGCTGCTTTCAAAAGACCTTTCGCGTCCGCCGCGTCATAAGGTGCAATAACAATAAGCCCCGGAACACTGGCGTACCAAGGCACATAGTTCTGACTATGCTGCGCGCCAACACGCGCCGCCGCGCCATTTGGACCGCGAAAAACAATAGGGCAGCGCATTTGTCCACCCGACATATAATTAGTTTTCGCAGCAGAATTGATGATGTGGTCAATTGCCTGCATGGCGAAATTGAAGGTCATGAATTCGATGATTGGTCTCAAGCCGCCCATCGCAGCACCAGTGCCTATGCCTGCAAAACCATATTCGGTAATGGGCGTATCAATGACGCGGCGTGCGCCGAATTCGTCAAGCAGCCCCTGCGTGACTTTATACGCGCCCTGATACTCGGCGACTTCCTCACCCATGACAAATACGCGGTCATCGCGGCGCATTTCCTCTGCCATGGCGTCGCGCAATGCTTCACGCAAAGTTACCGATTGCATATTGCCGTCCGAAACGATTGGGTCGGGATTGGGCGCTACCGTAGCCGGTGCCTCGTAAGGCTGTGTTGCCGGCGCAGGGTCGGCCTTGGCGTTGACTTCTGGTGCAGCAGAAGGCGCCTGCTCTTCATCTTCGCTTAAAATCAGCGCAATGACCGTACCAACCTTTACGCCATCCGTGCCCTCAGCGACCGTGATAGACGAAATCACGCCCTCATCGACCGCTTCAAACTCCATCGTAGCCTTATCGGTTTCGATTTCAGCAAGGATATCGCCTGACTTCACAATGTCGCCTTCTTTGACCAACCATTTGGCCAAAGTGCCTTCTTCCATCGTTGGCGAAAGCGCGGGCATCTTTAGTTCGATTGCCATCAATATTGCTCCACCAGGACGTCGGTATACAATTCGGAAAGATTGGGTTCCGGTGACGTCTCGGCAAAGTCCGCGGCTTCGTTTACAATTGTCCGGATTTCTTTTTCGATCAGCTTCAGCGCATCTTCGCCGACACCCATCTCGGTGAGATACGCCTTGCATCCTTCAATGGGGTCGCTGTTGTCGCGCACAGACTGGACCTCGTCGCGGCTGCGGTACTTGGCAGGGTCAGACATGGAATGCCCCCGATAACGGTAGGTTTTCATTTCCAACAATACAGGGCCCTTGCCGCTACGTACCCAATCCAGCGCAACCTCTGCTGCACCTCGGACCGCAAGCACATCCATGCCGTCTACCTGAATACCCGGAATGCGAAAGCTTTCACCTCGGCGGTAAAGTTGATCTTCCGATGACGCACGGTTGACGCTTGTTCCCATCGCATATTGGTTATTTTCAATCACGAAAATGATAGGCAGCTTCCAAAGCTCGGCCATGTTGAAGCTTTCGTACACCTGCCCCTGATTGGATGCACCATCACCGAAATAGGCAAGGCACACACCGCCATCGTTCGCATATTTATGCCCAAAGGCAAGGCCCGCACCCAGTGACACCTGCGCGCCAACAATGCCATGTCCGCCGTAAAATTTGTGCGCCGTCGAAAACATATGCATCGACCCGCCCTTACCCTTTGATATGCCAGCTGCGCGGCCTGTCAGCTCGGCCATAATGACATTTGGATCTATGCCATAAGCCAGCATGTGACCATGGTCGCGATATCCTGTTATCACGCTGTCCTTACCCGGCGTTAGCGCGGATTGCAGCCCAATCGCCACAGCTTCCTGCCCGATATACAAATGGCAGAAACCGCCAATAAGACCAAGTCCATAAAGCTGCCCCGCCTTTTCCTCAAACCGGCGGATAAGAAGCATGTCGCGGTAGAACTTCAAAAGCTCTTCCTTGCGCGCTTTATACGGTTTCGGCTCATCCGGACGCTCGCGGTTGGCGCGGCCTGCATCTTCGCTAACACTGGCCTTTTTAGATGATGTCTTCTTCACTGGGGTGGTGGCCAAAATTATTTCCTTTTGTGGAACTTTTATTTGCGCATACAAAGTGCCTAATCAAAATGACCGTGTCTGAAAAGCGCTTTTCCGCTGCGGAAAGCAGTAGATAGCTATTCATTTTGTGCGCGGCATATCACTTCAGTGGAACGACAACCTCATCAGGGGCAACAACGTTCAATTCCTTGCGCATTAACTCCCCAGCCAAGTCGGGGTCGACATTATCCCTATCCAGCAATAACTGGCGGTTACGCAAAGCGTCACGTTCCTTTTTTAATTTTGCCAACTCAACTTTCCGTTCGCTCAGTGCCGAACGATAATCGGTCCAGGCGATAATCCCCGTCGGGCCAAGCAAGGCGTATGATGCAATGCCAAGCAAGGCCAAAAGCCCCAGTGAGGGACCAATAACCGATTTTAAATATTCGGGTTTTTTATTGCTGCGGACCATCATCGGATTGAATCATATTTTACACGAAATGGCAAGCAAATCGGGCTCAGCGGAAAATGCTCCGTCCAGCATATACTGCAGAAGCGCCAAGCTCTTCTTCGATACGAATAAGCTGATTGTACTTGGCTAACCGGTCGGAACGCGCAAGGCTTCCGGTTTTGATCTGACCGCAATTGGTCGCGACCGCAAGGTCAGCGATCGTCGCATCTTCGGTTTCGCCCGAACGGTGCGACATAACTGCCGTGTAAGACGCACGGTGCGCCATGGACACGGCGGCGAGTGTCTCGGTCAGGGTGCCAATTTGATTAACTTTAACCAACAACGAGTTTGCTAAACCCTTGCCTATGCCCATGGAAAGACGCTCCGGGTTGGTTACGAACAAATCATCACCCACCAACTGAACCTCTTGGCCAATTTTGTCCGTGATGGCCTTCCAACCTTCAAAATCATCTTCGCTCATGCCGTCTTCAATCGACAATATCGGATAATCCTTGCACAACGCCGCAAGATAATCCGCCATTTCGTGCGGTGAGAGCGAGAGCCCCTCTCCCGATATCTCGTATTTGCCATTGCGGAAAAATTCGGTTGCCGCGCAATCCAGCGCCAACACGACATCGTCGCCAGCCTTGAACCCAGCCTTTTCAACCGAGGCCATTATGAAATCGAGCGCGGCGCGCGTTGATGCCAAATTCGGCGCAAAACCGCCTTCATCGCCAACCGAGGTAGCGAGACCCTTTTCATGCAGACCTTTCTTGAGCGTGTGGAATATCTCAGAGCCCCAGCGCACAGCTTCAGATATCGAGCCAGCCCCGACTGGCATCACCATGAACTCCTGAAAATCAATCGGATTGTCGGCATGTTCGCCGCCGTTGATGATGTTCATCATTGGTACCGGAAGCACATGCGCATTCACGCCGCCAACATATCGATATAACGGCAACCCGCGCGCATCCGCCGCAGCCTTCGCGACGGCAAGACTGACACCCAAAATCGCGTTAGCGCCAAGATTTGACTTATTGTCGGTGCCATCAAGATTGATCATCACCGCATCGATATTTTCTTGCTCCTCGGCGTCGAGCTCAACCAAAGCTTCAAAGATCGGACCATTCACCGCTTCAACAGCCTGAAGCACACCCTTGCCCAGATATCTGGACGCGTCGCCATCGCGTTTTTCCATGGCTTCATAAGCGCCTGTCGAAGCACCTGACGGCACTGCGGCGCGGCCAAAGCTGCCATTCTCCAACAAAACATCAACTTCAACGGTCGGGTTGCCCCGGCTGTCGAGAATTTGGCGTGCATGAATGTCGAGAATTGCAGTCATAGAAAAAGTCCGTTTGTGCATATGTAAGGATATGCCAGCGCGTCTATCCTTGTGTTTAGGATTTGGCAACGATGCACCGACATATCGATTTTAAAACTAAATTTGTGGTGCTATAGTTGACTAAGGCACCAGCAATACAAATATCAGTTGTAGCAAGACATAAGCTTTAGCCACCCCATGTTACAAAGGAGTCATTTTTATGGCCGAAACCCAAAAACCCAAAGCCGTCGCCAAACCCGCGCCAGCAAAGAAGTCGGCAAGCAAGCCAACAACTGCCAAGGCTGCTGTTAAAACTACAGCAAAGTCGGCGACCGCTGCTGAAGCAAAGGCTGTGGCAAAAAAACAACCGCCCAAGGGTGAGGCCGGCAACGTCAAATCGAAGGTCAAATCGGGCATGGATGATTTTAAAGCGCAAGCTACCGACAGCGTCCGCGCAGCCGCCACGAAGGGTAAGGATCGCGCCACCGAAGCTGTTGACAGCATCAGCAAGCTTATCCGCGACAGCGCAGGCACCATCGATGATAATGTTGGGAAGCAATATGGCGACTATGCCCGAAGCGCCGCCGATATGGTTGAGGGCTTTGCCGGCAAGATGGATGCCAAGGATGTTGACGCGCTTGCGGAAGATGCTCGGCATTTCGTGCGTAAAAGCCCGGCTATCGCCATCGGTGCGGCCGCCGCTATTGGCTTTGTTCTGGCGCGGCTTGTGCGTTCCGGCGGGAAAGACGCGTAAACCTTAGACACGGGCGGCATTGCAAAATGCCGCCAATGATTGATAAGCGGGTCCAATGAAGACAGATGATCCCAAATATGATGCGGCAGAAGACATTGCGCCGCCTATTGAACCAACCGCCAGCGAGCAAGTTACGTTGGTGATGGAGGATCTGCGCGCAATGGTGAAGGCAGAGATGCGCTATCACCGTTCGCGGCTTGACTATAGCCGACATGTCTTAAGCTGGTCGTTCCGTTATGGGGCCATCGCAATATTCGCATTTGGCGGCGCATCTATCGCACTTGTTCTCGGCCTAGTGCTCACATTATCCCCTCTGATTGGCCCATTAGGGGCTACCTTGCTCGTGACGATCAGCTTTATAATCATTGGCCTCATTTTCGGTACAATGGCTCGAAAATGGATGCGGAAAGTTTACTTTCCGGAGATACAGAAAAATGTCGACGATCTTGTCTGAAGAGTCGGACATTACGGACCGCGAAAGTGTCATTTTGTCAAATGCCGAAAGGCGTTATTTGCGGCGCAAGTTCAACGACAGCCTCGCTGTGACGCGTGATATTCTCAATCCGCGAAATCAGCTCGCGCGTTTCGTTGAACGTAAAACGACACAAGCGAAACAGGTTGCAGGCGAAACAATTCAAATTGCGAAACACAATGCGCCCGTAATAGGTATAGTCGGAATGGGCGCATTGTTGTTTGCGGCGCGCCGTCAGATTTCCCGTTGGATTTCAAGCCTGCGCAAAAGTAAAATCAAAACGCCCAGCAGCGATTAATATAGGAACGATATATGAGCAAGATTGGCGACAGCATCAAATCCGCAGCCGATAGCGCGAAGGCAAAAACCACGCAGTCAAGTATCGTGGCGCGTAAAAAAGCGTCGGCAGCTTTTGAAAAAGGCACAGATACCGCGGTCTCAAGCGTTGAGCAGTCTAGGGTTCTCGCACGCCAGGCGAAGGCAAAGACAAGCGAAGGTATCGACAAGAACCCGCTTGCGATGATCATAGGTGGGATTGCTATTGGAGCTATCGTCGGCGCGCTTCTTCCGCGCACGGAACGCGAGACAAAAATTTTGGGCAAGACAGGCAAAAAGCTTAACAAAAAGGCCCGTAAAATGGCAGAAGCTGCAAAGTTGGCGGGCATGAGCCACGTCGACACGCTCGGCCTCAACGGCGATACGGTGCGTGCGCAATTCAAAGAGTTTGTTAGCAAGGCTGCTCTTGCGTTAAGGGCTGCTGGTCAAGCCGCAAGCGAAGCGGCCAAGGAAAAGAATTAAGGATAGTTTTTTGAACGATACGAAATTGCATCTGGTTTTTGGTGGCCGCGTTAAAAACCCACAGACATTGAAATTTACTGACCTCGAAAATTTGGACATTGTTGGCATGTTCCCGGATTATGCCAGTGCCGAGGAGGCATGGAGGGGAGCGGCCCAGCGAACAGTTGATGATGCCGAAATGAAATATGTCGTCGTGCACTTGCATAAGCTTTTGCAGCCGGAAGGCTGACTAAACTAGGGTCGCTTGATTACGCGCTTCGGTATCGCCACAACAACATTGGTCGCGCCAGAAGCAATCCTGCTATAAACCCGCCAATGTGCGACCAGATTGCAATGGCGACACCAATTCCAGGGCCAACAAACCCCAAAGCTAGATTTAGACCTACCCAGGCTAAAGTGAGATGGAAAGGCCGCGCATAAGCGGCGGGAATCGGTCCCCATGCCTTCGGCTTGTTGTTCGGAAACAACAGCGCATAAGCGCCAATAACGCCGGATATGGCTCCGCTTGCACCAATGGCTGGTGCCATCATGTCGATGGATAACGGCAATGCCATAAACGACGCCAGCCATTCTGTTGCGGAGGCAGCGTAAGCAGAAAAGAAATACAGGGACAGGTATAGCCCGCCGCCCAAAACGCGCTCCACCATTTTTCCAATCAGCAGCAACGTCAGCATGTTCATCAACACATGCGCTATGCCTCCGTGCAGAAAAGCTGCCGACAACGGCGTCAAATATGTCGGAACCAAAAAACCGGTATCCGGAAACGCCACAGCAACGTTGCTAAAGCGGATGGGGAAAAATCCACCCGCCATCACCGCATAGTTCCACCAAGATGGGACCAGCAAAACAGCCGCTATCACCAAATTGATGATGACCAATTTATTTGTAACGGGCCCACGCGGAAACTGCATATCAAGCCACTCAGCGCTTCACACAGAAGCGCATGATCAGATAAATTCGATTTTAGAAACGAGGTAATATTTGTCGCCAGACGGCACCGTAACCTCGATCTCGTCCTCGACAATGCGTCCAATCAGCGCGCGCCCCAATGGCGAATTGTAGGAGATACGGCCCGCCTTCGCATCTGCTTCGGTTTCACCGACCAGTTGGTAGCGGACTGGCTTATCATTTTCGTCCATCAAGCTGACAGTTGCACCGAAGACGATTTTGTCTCCAGATAATGTTGAAGGGTCGATGATCTGCGCACGACCGATCTTGTCCTCTATCTCGGAAATAGAGGCCTCAACCTGACCCTGGCGTTCCTTGGCAGCATGATATTCGGCATTTTCCGACAAATCGCCATGCGCGCGTGCTTCCTCGATTGCTTCCACAATCATCGGACGCTCGTCACGAAGGCGCTTCAGGTCGGTCGTCAGCTTTTCGTAGCCTTCGGCCAACATCGGATACTTCTCAAAACTCGCCATCAGGCTCAAACCCTTCGTCACAAAAACGTCCCCACCGGATGAATGATGACCATCCATCCGATATGCAGTTCAATTGTTGGGGAAAGATACTGCTCGTGTTAGTAATAGTCTTGAAGTGGCCGAACTTCAAGTTGCCGTTGTTGCAGTGCGGCAATCGCCTGCGCAACCGCAACACTTCCTGCGGCCGTGGTATATTGCGAAACCTTGCCCACCAGCGCAGAACGGCGGATTTCTTCACTGTCTTTCAGGCTTTGCCAACCTTCGGTCGTGTTGAAGATAAGCTGAATTTCACCATCCTTAATCTTGTCGACAATGTGCGGGCGGCCTTGCGCAACCTTGTTCACGCGCTCGACCTCTATGCCCTGCGCCAACAGATAGTCTGCCGTGCCGCCGGTCGCACAAACGGTAAATCCACACGCAATCGCTTGACGGACCGCAGGAACAATCACTGGCTTGTCGGTATCTTTCACGGATACGAACAGCTTCCCGCTCATCGGCGGTGGCATACGCGCGCCGATTTGCGATTTGGCAAAGGCGGTCGCAAAATCACGGTCAATGCCCATGACTTCTCCGGTGGACTTCATTTCTGGCGAAAGCACTGGGTCAACCCCGGGGAAGCGGTCAAACGGGAATACAGCCTCTTTCACTGCGATATAATCGATATCGAGATTGATCGGCGGCAAATCCTTTAGCTTTTCTCCCGCCATGACGCGCGCGGCGATCTTGGCGATCGGCGCGCCGATGGCCTTTGCCACGAATGGCACCGTACGGCTGGCACGCGGATTGACCTCAATCAGGTAAACCTCATTATCCTTGACCGCAAACTGGATGTTCATCAGGCCGCGCACATGCAGGTTCACTGCAAGCAATTCTGTCTGACGGCGAATTTCGGCAATTATGTCCGCCTGCAGACTGTAAGGCGGAATGGTGCACGCAGAATCGCCGCTGTGCACGCCTGCTTCCTCGATATGCTGCAAGATGCCCGCAACAACAACCTCGTCACCATCGCACAAGGCATCCACATCGACCTCAATGGCGTCGCGTAAATAGCTGTCGATGAGGACTGGCGAGTCGCCCGAGACAATCACCGCTGTCTGGATGTAGTTTTCCAATTGCGCCTGCGTATCGACGATTTCCATCGCGCGGCCGCCAAGGACGTAGGATGGCCGCATCAAGACAGGATAGCCGATAGTGTCAGCAACTTTGATGGCTTCATCACGGCTACGCGCAATGCCGTTTTCTGGCTGCTTGAGATTGAGCTTGTTGATGAGCGCGGCAAAACGTTCGCGATCCTCAGCCAAGTCGATGGCGTCGGGTGATGTCCCCAATATCGGTATACCCGCTGCCTCAAGCGCTTTGGCCAGGTTCAAAGGCGTTTGCCCGCCAAACTGAACGATGACGCCCTTTAACGTTCCATTCTGTTGCTCGACATGCAGGATTTCAAGCACATCTTCGGCCGTCAGCGGTTCGAAATAAAGGCGATCCGACGTATCATAATCGGTCGACACGGTTTCCGGGTTACAGTTGACCATGATCGTCTCATAACCAGCATCTGCCAAAGCAAAGCATGCGTGAACGCAGCAATAGTCAAATTCGATACCCTGCCCGATGCGGTTCGGACCACCGCCCAAGATAACGATTTTTTCGCGATCCGTAGGCGCGCTCTCGCATTCCGGCACGCCAAAGCTTGGCGCCTCGTAGGTCGAATACATATAAGGCGTTTTCGCCTCAAATTCGGCAGCGCATGTGTCAATGCGCTTGAACACCGGTCGCACGCCGAGTTTATGCCGTAGCGCACGCACTTCATTTTCGGTGACAGCACCCGCCATCGCGCGCGCGGCTTGCATAGCAATGCCCGAACCACGGCGGATTGCGGTTTCCATCCCCGGACGCACATTGACCGATTCCACCGCCAGATAAGCCAGACGCTTGTCCGAAAAACCCATCGCTTTCAGGCGACGCAGCGCTTCCGCCGTATTGGGCAGGCCGTTGTTCTTAACATCATTCTCGGCGGCGATGATTTCCTCAAGCCGTTCGAGGAACCATGGGTCGAACTTCGCAATCGCATGGATCTCAGATACGCTCATGCCCTCACGCAGCGCTTGTGCCGCGACCAGCAAGCGATCAGGCGTCGCGCGGCTTAGCTCGGCAGACAGTTCATCCTTGGAAGCGCCCTTAAGCGCGTCGATATAGTTGAAGCCCGACAGACCCGTTTCCAAACCTCGCAGCGCCTTTTGCATGCTTTCATGGATGTTGCGACCAATCGCCATCACTTCGCCCACAGACTTCATTGCCGTGGACAGAAGCGGTTCGGCACCCTTAAATTTTTCAAAGGCAAAGCGCGGGATTTTTGTGACGACATAATCAATCGTTGGTTCAAACGATGCGGGTGTTGCGCCGGTGATGTCGTTTGTAATCTCGTCGAGGGTATAGCCAACCGCCAATTTCGCCGCGACCTTAGCAATCGGGAAACCCGTCGCCTTTGACGCAAGCGCCGACGAACGCGACACACGCGGGTTCATTTCGATGACGATCAGGCGGCCATCTGCGGGATTTACTGCGAACTGTACGTTGGAACCACCTGTTTCTACGCCGATTTCACGCAAGCACGCGATGCTCGCGTTGCGCATAATCTGATATTCTTTATCGGTCAGCGTCAGTGCAGGCGCGACGGTGATGGAATCGCCTGTATGCACGCCCATCGGGTCAATATTTTCGATCGAGCAGATGATGATGGCGTTGTCCGCGCGGTCACGCACGACTTCCATCTCATATTCCTTCCAACCGAGCAGCGATTCTTCAATCAACACTTCGGTCGTCGGCGATGCATCAAGCCCGCCCGTGACGATCTTGATAAATTCATCGCGATTATAGGCAATCCCGCCGCCTGTGCCGCCCATGGTGAAGCTTGGACGGATGATCGAAGGTAGTCCTGTGCGTTCCAGAACCTGAAGCGCCTCTTCCAGCGAATGCGCGATGCCCGACCGCGCCGATTCCAGACCAATTTTGGTCATGGCGTCGCGGAACTTGATCCGGTCTTCAGCCTTGTCGATGGCTTCGGCATCGGCGCCTATCATCTCGACGCCATATTTCGCCAGCGTGCCGTCGTTGAACAACGCCAAAGCGACGTTTAGCGCGGTCTGCCCGCCCATGGTCGGCAACACGGCGTCGGGGCGCTCTTTTTCAATGATCTTAGCGACGATTTCGGGGGTAATCGGCTCAACATACGTCGCGTCGGCCATATCCGGATCGGTCATAATCGTCGCCGGATTGGAGTTGACGAGGATGATGCGATAGCCCTCTTCGCGCAAAGCTTTGCACGCCTGAGTCCCCGAATAATCAAACTCGCACGCCTGCCCGATGATGATCGGGCCAGCGCCGATGATGAGGATGGATTTTATGTCAGTGCGTTTGGGCATTTTAATTCATATTTCCAAAAACCCTGGCCGCCCGATCATGGCTATGACGAGGTGTGGAGGAGATCGTTGCAAGGGTTATTAAAAACGGATCATGCATCATGCGGCTCATCCCATCATCCCCGCAAATTTCTCGAACAGATAATGGCTGTCCTGCGGGCCGGGTGAGGCTTCGGGGTGGTATTGCACTGAAAACGCTGGCTGGTCGGCGAGCTCGAAGCCGCAATTGCTGCCGTCGAACAGGCTGATATGTGTCGCCGTGGCATTGGCTGGCAAAGTCGCTGCGTCCACAGCGAAGCCATGGTTCATGCTCGTGATCTCAACGGCGCCGTCGCTGAGGCGCTTGACCGGATGGTTTGCGCCGCGATGGCCTTGGTGCATCTTTTCAGTCTTCGCGCCGACCGCGAGGCCAAGCATCTGGTGCCCCAAGCAAATACCGAACAACGGCTTTTTGGTATCAAGCCATTGTTTGATCACGGGCACGGCATACACACCCGTCGCTGCCGGATCGCCTGGGCCGTTCGACAGGAACAGGCCGTCGGGCGCGTGGCCCATGATTTCCTCAAACGTCGCAGTTGCGGTAACGATAGTTACATCGCAGCCTACATCTACCAGATTGCGCAGGATGTTGTGCTTGATGCCATAATCAATGGCGACAACTTGTTTGCGCCCCTTGGCTGGCGCTGCGTAACCCACTCCCAACTTCCAAAGCCCTTGGTCCCAGCCATAAGTCTGCAACGTCGTCACATCCTTCGCAAGGTCCATGCCCTCCAACCCAGCCCAGGCCTTCGCACGCGCCAAAATGGCGGGCACATCGAAGTTGCCGCTGGCGGAGTACGCGATGACCGCATTTGGCGCGCCAGCGACGCGGATAAGCCGAGTCAGCGCGCGGGTGTCGATGCCCGATATGCCGATACGGCCGTTGGACTTCATCCATGCATCGAAATGCTGCGTACTGCGGAAATTTGACGGGTCAGTCACATCTTGCCGGACAATTGCGCCCAAGGCATGGGGGTTTAGCGCCTCGATATCCTCTGGGTTCGTGCCAACATTGCCAATATGGGGGAAGGTGAAGTTGATGATTTGCCCGGCATAAGACGGGTCCGTCATCACTTCCTGATAACCCGTCATTGCGGTGTTGAAGCATACTTCGCCCACCGCCTGACCCTCTGCGCCAAAGCCCCTGCCCCAGACAACTTCCCCGGACGCCAGAACCAATACCCCCGTCGCTCCAGAAGGCGCGCGCGAAGAGTTGGGGTCGGCCATGATGGGGTCGCTCCTGATAAACAGATTACAGCAATGTCGCTAAGGCACCGCGCCTAGAGATGGTCGGCACCAGCGTCAATGCCAATCTCGCCAACTTGAACGCGTTTCGGCATCTTAACTGTGGATGAAACCGGATTAAGACCCTTAACCCAAGTTCCGGGTGACGGAATCTGGATGTTGGTCTAACAGCATCCTCCATCAAAATTCGGAACCTAATATGATTCGTGACACCATAAAAGCCGCCCAGATCACTGCAATGAAGGCAGGCGAGAAAGACCGGCTGGCCGCCGTGCGCCTGATCCTCGCCAAGATCAAAGACCGCGACATTGAACTGCGCACGGCATCGCAACTGCCCGATGATGACGCGATGGTCGTTGAGGTCATGCAAAAAATGATCAAGCAGCGCCGCGAATCGATCGCGCTTTATGAGCAGGGCGGCCGTGCAGAGCTGGCGGCGGTTGAGGCGGCTGAACTTGCGATCATCGAAGATTTCTTGCCCGCGCAGTTAAGCGACGCGGAAACCAGCGCCGCGATTGAAGGTATCAAGACAGAACTTGGTGCTGAGAGCCTGAAAGACATGGGCCGCGTGATGGCGACGTTGAAAGAGCGCCATGGTCCGCAGCTCGACATGAGCAAGGCCAGTGGGCTGGTAAAAGCGGCCTTGAGTTGATATTTGGGGCAGACATTACAGGACGGCGATAGGTGTCTCTTACCCCACAATGGCTTGATGAGTTGCGTTCGCGCACGACGCTTTCTGCGCTGATCGGACGCACCGTAAAAGTGACTAAGGCGGGGCGCGAGTACAAAGCCTGCTGTCCGTTCCATAATGAGAAGTCGCCCAGCTTCACGATCAACGATGAAAAAGGCTTCTACCATTGCTTCGGCTGCTCCGCCCATGGCGATGCCATCCGTTGGATGACCGACCAGCGCGGCCTGTCGTTCATGGACGCAATCAAGGAATTGGCCGCCGAAGCCGGCATGGATGTCCCTGCCCCTGACCCGCAAGCTGCAATGAGGGCGGAGAAGGCGAACAGCCTGTATGACGTCATGACGGCAGCGCAAGAGTGGTTTGTGACACAATTGCTTGGCGTGGAAGGTGCTGCCGCGCGTGGCTACCTGAAACAGCGTGGTTTTACAGAGCAAACGATCCGGGATTTTGGTTTTGGCCTTGCCCCTGACAATCGCACTGGCCTGAAGACAGCGCTTAAGCAATTTGGCGACCCCATGTTGATTGAGGCTGGATTGCTCATCTCGGTGGAGGAGAAAGCCCCGTACGATCGGTTTCGTGGCCGGTTGATGATCCCAATCCGTGACCCACGCGGCCGCGTAATCGCCTTTGGTGGTCGTATTTTGGGCGAAGGGGAGCCGAAATATCTCAACTCGCCGGACACGCCTTTGTTCGACAAGGGCCGTACGCTGTACAATCTGGACAAATGTTCTCCAGCTTCGCGGCAAACGGGGCGTGTGATTGTGGTTGAAGGCTATATGGACGTCATTGCGTTGGCGCAGGCCGGCTTTGCCGACACCGTAGCGCCGCTTGGCACTGCACTTACAGAACAGCAGATCCATATGCTGTGGCGGATGACGGAAAAGCCCTTATTATGCTTTGACGGTGACTCCGCTGGTCAGAAAGCCTCCATGCGAGCAGCTTTGCGGGCGCTGCCATTGTTAAAGCCAGGCCACAGCTTGCAGTTCGTGACGCTGCCTGAGGGACAGGACCCGGACGATATTGTGAAGTCATCCGGCGCCACTGCCCTTACAAAGCTTCTAGAAGCCTCTCAGCCGCTCGTGGAGAGGCTGTGGAGGGCTGAGGTAGCTTCGGGTCCGCTAGACATGCCAGAGGACCGTGCGGGGCTTAAACAGCGCCTTGGTGCGCATACGGCAAACATTGCTGATGGCGAAATCCGCCGCCATTATGCCGATGCCTTTCGCGAGCGGTTTGATAATCTGTTCGTGCAACGTCGAACCACACCACCTGCGCGACCAGGGCCGTTTGTGCGTGGGCAGAACCGCGACTGGCGTAAACCGCAGATCTTGCCGCCTGGCGCCGAAACCAAAAGCTTCAATGCCAAGGGATCTGACTTTCTTATTCAGGGTGTACTCGGCGCGCTACTGCGCCACCCAGCGCTCATCCGACAACATCACGAGGCACTTAGCGACTTCATTCCGCCCGACCCGAATCACGCGGCGTTGCTAAACGTGATGCTCAACGAATCTTTTACCAAAGAATCGCTTGATACAGACGGGTTAATTACCATATTGGACGAGAAGTTGTATAATGTCGCCTCAACGCTCTTGCACAGCAACGGCACGGTATTTGCCTTTAACCGCGAAGAGTTGATTGGAGGAAGCGACGGTTTGTCCAACGCTTCAAAAGATTTGGGTGAAGCAATTCGGCTGATGAAGCAGCGTCCTGCGCTGGAAGAGGCATTGGAACGCGCCACATATTTGGCGAGTTTAGAAATGACGGACGAGACTTTTGCCGAACAGCAAAGGTTGCGCCACGAAAAAAAGGTATTTGACGACCGCATCATCGAGTTCTTTCGGCGTGATGCGGACAGTTTGTAAGTTTAACGGGGAATTGTTTTGGCAAGTCGCGCAAATGAAAACGAAGAAGATATCGTCGAAAACGGTGATGCACCGCTGATTGACTTAAATGATGCGACTGTCAAAAAGCTGCTCGCTAAGGCAAAGCGCCGGGGCTTCCTTACCTATGACGAGCTGAATGCGGCGTTGCCGCAGGACCAGATGTCGTCCGAACAGATTGAAGACGTCATGTCGGCGATTAACGACATGGGCGTTCAAATCGTTGAGAATGACGAGGCCGGCGAAGATGGTGAGGAGGAGGAGCAAGAGGAAGAAGTCGAAACCATCGACAATATTTCCGAAAATGATCCCCGCTCGCTGACGAACACGATCAAAAAAACAGGTACCGGTGAACGTACCGACGACCCTGTCCGCATGTATCTGCGCGAGATGGGCGCGGTTGAATTGTTATCGCGCGAGGGCGAAATTGCCATTGCAAAGCGGATCGAGTCCGGGCGCGACACGATGATCTTGGGCCTATGCGAAAGCCCGATCACGTTCCACGCGATCATTGATTGGTCAAATGCGCTCAACGACGGCGAAATGCAGTTGCGCGAAATCCTCGATCTCGACGCCATGCTCTCGAAGGAGCCTGCGCCTGAATCACTCACCGAAGACGGTGAAGAAGAAGGCGACGGTGAAATTAGCGAGAAGACTGCGGGCCCCTCCTATAAAGAGGAAGAAGAAGTCGAAGACGAACCCGCAGCGGCAAGCGACGAAGATGATGATATGACGGAGCGGCGTTCGCGCCCTGTGGAGGAAGAAGAAGAGGACAACACCCTCAGCCTAGCGCAGATGGAAGAGGCTTTGAAGCCCGCCGCGCTTGAGCGGTTTGCCAAGATCACATCATTGTTCAAGAAATTTTCCAACATTCAGCTTGAACGCATGCGTGCGTTGAACGCAGGCGAAGATTTTTCCACGGCCTCGGAAAATAAGTATCACAAATTACGTGAAGAATTGACTGCCGAAGTCGAAAGCGTTCAATTCCACGCGAACAAGATCGAGTATCTTGTCGACCAACTGTATTCGTTCAATCGCCGCCTGACTGCTCTGGGTGGCCAAATGCTGCGCTTGGCAGAGCGGCACAAAGTACCGCGTAAAGCGTTTCTTGATAGCTATATGGGCCATGAGCTTGACGAAAACTGGCTCACAGATGTGTCGAACATCGACAAGAAATGGACGGCCTTTGCCACCAATGAGGCTGAGAGCGTTGAGCGTGTCCGCAGCGAGATAGCGGATATTGCAGCCAATACCGGCATGTCGCTTGGAGAATTCCGCCGCATCGTAAACATGGTGCAAAAGGGCGAACGCGAAGCGCGTATTGCCAAAAAGGAAATGGTTGAAGCCAATCTGCGCCTCGTTATTTCCATCGCCAAAAAATACACCAACCGCGGTTTGCAGTTTCTTGACCTCATTCAGGAAGGCAATATCGGCCTGATGAAGGCGGTTGATAAATTTGAATATCGCCGAGGTTATAAATTCAGCACCTACGCGACATGGTGGATCCGGCAGGCAATCACCCGTTCGATTGCTGACCAAGCACGCACGATACGTATTCCCGTGCACATGATCGAAACGATCAACAAGCTTGTGCGCACGAGCCGCCAGTTCCTGCACGAACAAGGCCGCGAGCCAACACCGGAAGAAATGGCTGAACGCCTTTCTATGCCGCTGGAGAAAGTGCGCAAGGTGATGAAAATTGCCAAGGAGCCAATCAGCCTTGAAACGCCAATTGGTGACGAAGAAGACAGCCATTTGGGCGACTTCATTGAAGATAAAAACGCGGTCATTCCTGTAGATGCGGCGATTCAAGCCAATTTGAAAGAGACTGTCACCCGCGTTCTTGCATCGCTGACGCCGCGCGAAGAACGCGTGCTGCGCATGCGTTTTGGCATTGGCATGAATACCGACCATACGCTTGAGGAAGTGGGTCAACAGTTCAGCGTGACGCGCGAGCGTATTCGCCAGATCGAAGCCAAGGCCTTGCGCAAGCTGAAGCACCCAAGCCGCAGCCGTAAAATGCGCAGCTTCCTAGACCAGTAATCAAACGGACAAAATTGAACATACGGGCCCTTTCTTGCGTGCAAGATTGGGCCCGGTTTTGTTGCGCGTGGCATAATGGGATAGCACGCATTTTTTTATAACCTATTGCATAACGACAACGGGCAACTTAACGAATTAATTGGTCGATTAACTAACGGGGTTCCTCCATGCGCTTTCAAGGCACTGATAATTACGTAGCTACCGATGATTTGAAGGTCGCCGTTAACGCTGCGACAACATTGCGCCGGCCCTTGTTGGTCAAGGGTGAACCTGGAACGGGTAAAACCGTTTTGGCATATGAAATAGCGAAAGCGCTCGGTACGCCGCTCATCGAATGGAATATCAAATCCACAACAAAGGCGCATCAGGGCCTGTATGAATATGACGCCGTTGCGCGTCTTCGCGATAGCCAATTGGGCGAGGCGCGCGTGCACGATATCAAAAACTACATCAAAAAAGGTAAGTTGTGGGAAGCATTCACTGCGCCCCAATTGCCCGTGTTGTTGATCGACGAGATCGACAAAGCCGATATCGAATTTCCTAACGATTTGTTGCAAGAACTCGATCGCATGGAATTCTTCGTTTACGAAACTCAGGAAACCATAAAGGCGGTTGAACGACCCATCGTTATCATCACGTCAAACAATGAAAAGGAATTGCCCGACGCGTTCCTGCGCCGTTGTTTCTTCCATTATATCAAATTCCCTGATCGCACGACCATGCAAGCAATTATCGATGTACATTTCCCAGGCATACAAAAGATGCTCGTTTCGAAAGCTATGGATATTTTTTACGAGGTGCGGGACGTTCCGGGTCTCAAGAAAAAGCCAAGCACCAGCGAGTTGCTAGACTGGTTAAAGCTGTTGCTGCATGAAGATATGCCATTGGACGTGCTTCAGTCACGAGACCCAACAAAGGCCATACCGCCACTGCATGGTGCGCTGCTTAAGAACGAGCAGGACATCATGCTGTTCGAACGCCTTGCATTCATGGCGCGCCGTCCAAATAATTAGCATGCGTTCGATTGCGCTGGGGTTATCAATTACCGCATAACAGCCAGCGCCGCTAGACCGATAACCGCTTAATCGGTCATTTTATACAGGAGCCCGCCGGTGTTTTTTTCATTCATGGAAGAGTTGCGGACAGCGGGTATCTCGGCGTCGCTCAAAGAACATCTGGCGTTGTTAGCAGCGCTGGAGGCCGACGTCATTGGCCAGAGCCCCGAAGAATTCTATTATCTTGCCCGCGCTACTTTGGTCAAAGACGAGGCATTGCTTGACCGTTTTGACCAGGTTTTCGGAAAAGTCTTCAAAGGCATATTCACAGAATATGGACAAAATCCCGTCGACGTCCCTGCCGATTGGTTAAAAGCCATCGCCGAAAAATATCTGTCGCCCGAAGAAATGGCGAAGATAGAAAAGATGGGCAGTTGGGACGAGTTAATGGAGACGCTTAAAAAGCGGCTTGAGGAGCAGGAAAAGCGCCATCAGGGTGGCAACAAATGGGTCGGCACGGGTGGCACATCACCTTATGGCAATTCAGGGTACAATCCCGAAGGCGTACGGATTGGCGGCGAGTCCAAACATAAACGCGCAGTCAAAGTGTGGGACAAGCGCGAGTTTCAAAATCTCGACAACACGAAAGAATTGGGCACGCGCAATATCAAAATAGCAATGCGTCGCCTGCGCCGCTTTGCCCGCGATGGCGCAGTGGAAGAACTGGACATTGATGGCACGATTAACGGGACTGCCCGCCAAGGATGGCTAGATATCAAAATGCGCCCCGAGCGCCGCAACGCCATTAAGTTGTTACTAATGCTCGATGTCGGCGGATCAATGGATCCGTTCATCAAATTGTGCGAAGAACTCTTCAGTGCAGCGACGAGTGAGTTCAAAAACCTAGAGTTTTTCTATTTTCACAACTGCCCTTATGAGGGCGTTTGGAAAGACAATAAACGCCGGTTTAGCGAACGCACGCAAATGTGGGACCTTCTCCATAAGTTCCCGCATGACTATAAGGTCGTAATGGTAGGCGATGCATCAATGAGCCCGTATGAAATTACCCATCCCGGCGGTTCGGTTGAACATTTCAATGAAGAATCGGGTGCTGTCTGGATGAACCGGATCACCAGTACCTACCCCGCAACGGTTTGGCTGAACCCCGTCCCTGAAAAGCAGTGGGGATATTCGCAATCCACGAAGATCATCAAAGAACTGATGAACGACCGCATGTATCCGCTGACGCTTGAAGGGCTTGATGACGCGATGCGCGAGCTAAGCCGTAAACACGGCCATTAATACAACAGATATTGGCGGCGTTCTTCGATCCAGCTTTGCTCATCGACTGACGTCATGGCGTCAAATTCATCTGGCGTACTATTTGGCGAATCAACCCATTCGCGCAACGCTGGCCCGCCATTGATAACATCAATCGCAAGCTTGCCGATTTCATACTCGTACGGAAAGTCCCGCCATAAGTCATAATCAGGGTACAGCCTGCGAATGGCCTTGAACGCCAATGTCTGCAGCCGCCAAGGCTGAAACGCCTGATGATCATAGATCGGACCCTCTGCATGAATATGGACTCCATGGCAAAGCTGGTGCACATGCTTGTGAAACGTCGGCTCGAACCAGATTTCGCGTAAGTGGCAACCTTTAAGCCACTGCGGCGCGAAAGTGCGCATTTCAGCGATAACCTTGCGCGCGTCGATGTCGGGTGCGCCAAATATCTCAAGCGGCCGCGTGGTGCCCCTGCCCTCGGACAATGTTGTACCCTCAAGCAGCACAGTGCCGGCATAAGCACGCGCCATGTTCACATTGGGCGCATTCGGGCTTGGGTTGATCCATAGCCGCTCCGCTGGCCAACCGAAACCGGGCGCAGCATCCGGCGCATATCCCTCCACCGGAATCACCCGGTAATCCACATCGATATGGTAATGATCAATGAACCAATGGCCAAGCTCACCCAGCGTCATGCCATGCCGCATCGGTATTGGCCCCGCGCCAACAAAACTTTCCCATTCAAAACGCAATGTAAGGCCCTCTACAGGGCGCCCAGCCGGGTTTGGCCTGTCCAGCACCCAAACTGTCTTTCCATGCTCTGCAGCAGCCTCCAGCATGTATAGAAGGGTCGTTATAAAGGTATAAATCCGGCAACCCAAGTCCTGCAAGTCAATCAAGAGGACATCAAAGGTCTCCATAGATACAGCCGTTGGGCGGCGTACTTCACCATAGAGGCTGAATACCGGGATGTTGTGAGCAGGATCCATAAAATCCGGCGATTCCATCATATTGTCCTGCTTGTCGCCGCGCAGACCATGCTGCGGCCCAAACGCGGCGGTCACATTGACGTCACTTATAGCAGCGAGCGCATCCAACGAATGGGTCAGGTCAGCGGTTACAGAAGCGGGGTGCGCCAGCAAGGCAACGCGCCTGCCCTTCAGAGGTGCACGTAGTTTAGGCTCAGCCAAAAGGCGATCAATTCCAAATTTCATGGGCCGCTTCGTGCCTTCAGTTTAAGGGCAAAGCAATCCTTATGATGAAAATCGGGGCTGCCAGCCGGATGCGCCAATGCCCAATAAGAAATTTTCCCGCTTTTGGTGGCGACGACCGCGCTAATCCCCACCGATAGGTCGGCATCCGGCGCTGTGTCTGGCATAGAAAGCCTCACGGAAACGGTGAGAACATCACCGCTTTGTACTGTGCTAATTACTGGCGCACGTCCCCCCAATTGCGCCATTCCTGCACGATAGCCTGAAAATTGATATGCCGCCCATTGGCCCGAGGGCGCAAAATTATACTCGAGATAGGATTTATCTTCGGAATTTCCCACAAACAATTCAAAACAGGTATTTTTCGATAAGCCGTCGACGCGATCTGGTATTGCGGGACCTGCAATTTTTAATGCCTCTATTGCGCCAGTAATGCGATAGACCAATTCGATTTCTCCGCCTTGCCCAAGCGTGGCAGTGACATCGATAGCTTCGATCCCACCAGCATCGGACTGCGGATGGCACATCAACGAAACCTCGGTCATCGAAATATTGGCCAATGTCGAAACTCCATGCTAGGCGCGGACGCGTTATGACTGCTTATACTTCCGATCTCCTCCGCCTGCTTGATGCACGTGGCTACATTCACCAGACAACGGATGCCACGGCGCTTGACGCATTGGCATATAACGAGATTGTGCCAGCCTATATCGGCTTCGACGCGACCGCGCCATCGCTTCATGTCGGCAATCTCGTGTCGATCATGCTGCTGCGCAGATTGCAACAAGCAGGGCATAAGCCAGTGGTCGTTATGGGCGGTGGAACAACGCGAATTGGAGACCCGACAGGCAAGGATGAAGTGCGCAAGATGCTCACCGATGAGGCAATCGAGTCGAACATCACTTCCATCCGCACCGCTTTCGAACGTTTCCTGACATTTGGTGATGGTCCAACGGACGCGGTGATGGTCAACAATCATGATTGGCTTGGACAACTCGGCTATATCGAACTGCTGCAACAGGTCGGAACGCATTTCACGATTAATCGTATGCTCACCTTCGATTCGGTGAAGCTGCGGCTTGACCGCGAACAGCCCATGACCTTCCTTGAGTTCAACTACATGATATTGCAGGGCTATGACTTTCGTCATCTGAGCAAGACCATGGGGGTACGCCTGCAAATGGGCGGATCGGACCAGTGGGGCAATATAATCAACGGCATTGAACTCGCCCGCAGAATGGATGGCGCGGAGGTATTTGGCCTGACGACACCGCTCATTACCAAGGCCGATGGTTCCAAGATGGGCAAATCGGTTTCTGGGGCTATATGGCTCAACCGCGAACAATTGCCCGATTATGATTACTGGCAGTTCTGGCGCAACACCGATGACCGAGATGTCGGTCGTTTCCTGCGTTTGTTTACCGATCTGCCGATGGACGAGATTGTAAGACTTGAAGCGCTTGATGGTTCGGAAATCAACGCCGCGAAGATTGCCCTTGCCAACGCGGCTACAGAGTTATGCCGCGGCGCCGATGCTGCAGCACTTGCCGCCGAGACTGCGCGTAAGACATTCGAAGAGGGTGCAAGCGGCGGGGACCTTCCTACTTTTGACGCATCCAGCGATATTTCCGTAATTGACGCGTTGGTAGCATTGAACTTTGTTGCATCGAAAAAAGAGGCGCGCCGGATGATTCAGGGCGGCGGTGCGCGCGTCGAAGGAGACGCCGTGACTGACGAAGATGCCATGATCGCGCAGCAGGCTACCCCCGTTAAGATTTCGGCCGGTAAGAAGAAACACGGTTTAATTCAGTTTATCTAGGGTCAGGATCACTTAAATCCACCTTCGCGGTTTGAGGCCATTTTGTTCAGTGCAAGGCGGTAAGCGCAGGGTTTAGTGGTTCTAAGCTTTGCTTTGCCAACGCGGCAACTTTACTATTTATTCGTAACTTGGGCTTAACCCACTGCTTCAATCAACAGGCAAAGAGGGTTCCACGCATGGCGACAGCCTCACAGAATTCGGATGCGGAGTTACGCAGCAAGGCTCGTCATCGTGCGAACCTCAAGGTTATTGCGGAGAGTCGGCAGCATGGCGAAAAAACTATCCATATCGTGAATGTGTCAGCACATGGCTTTATGATTGATGGCAATCCTGGCTATCAGCGCGGGGAGCGTGTTGAACTAAGGCTGCCGGTCATTGGTCGGATTGAGGCACTTGTCACGTGGACAGTGGAACACCGTGTGGGGCTGCAGTTTGAACGCGTGTTACGCTTGCCCGACTTTCTAGCGCTGCTGGATGTCATTGATCCTAAAACCGGCTAACCGCCCCGCAGCGTTGCGACGCCCGCGTCACGCTCAAATAGGTACAATGCCATGCGTGCCGCTTGGCCGCGTGCCCCATCAAGGCCACCATCACGATCAAGCAATAGCCGAGCATCATCTGCAGCAACGCCGATCAGCTCGCGCACTTGCTCGGGCGTAGCGACGCGAAACGGGTTCTCACCCGACTGTCGTGTACCCAACAATTCCCCTGCGCCGCGGAGTTTCAAATCTTCTTCAGCGATCCGAAAACCATCATTGGTTTCCCGCATTAACGCCAACCGCGCGCGCGCAGTTTCACCTATGTGTGAACTGCGGACCAGAATGCACACTGATTTTTCCGACCCTCGGCCGACCCGCCCACGCAACTGGTGCAATTGCGCAAGGCCAAATCGGTCAGCTGCCTCTATGACCATGAGACTGGCATTGGGGACATCAACGCCAACCTCTATAACCGTGGTCGCGACAAGCAAACGTGTTTCGCCCGCCACGAAGCGTTCCATAACAGCATCTTTCTCGGGCCCGCGCATCCGTCCGTGGACCAATGCTACTTGATCGCCAAAACGCAAGCGCAGCTGTTCCGCGCGTTGTTCGGCGGCGGCAAGATCGCTTTTGTCGCTTTCTTCAACCAAAGGGCACACCCAAAATGCCTGTTTCCCAGCGGAGAGATGACGCGCAACGCCATCGACCAGTTCCAGTAACCGATCTTGAGACATTACGCGGGTTTCCACTGGCGTTCGTCCGGGCGGAAGCTCATCCAAAATCGAGCTATCCATTTCGCCATAAGCCGCAAGCGCAAGGCTACGCGGAATCGGCGTTGCGGTCATTACCAACAAATGTGGCACGCCCCTGCCCTTGCGTGACAGCATCAACCGTTGCGACACGCCAAACCGATGTTGTTCATCAATCACCGCCACCGCGAGGGCCTTATAGGTCACAGCTTCCTGAAATATGGCATGGGTACCGACAAGTATATGAATGGACCCATCGGCGAGCCCCATCAATGTAGCCTCACGCAAACTGCCTTTTTCCCGCCCAGTCAGGATTGCGATGTTAATCGGGAGCCCTGAAAGCAGCTTTTGTAGACTGGCATAATGTTGCCGCGCGAGTATTTCGGTGGGTGCTAACATGGCAGACTGCATGCCAGCTTCCACACCGCGCAGCAGCGCCATGAGCGCAACCATCGTCTTGCCCGCACCAACGTCACCCTGAAGCAGCCTCAGCATGGGCCGTGACTGCGCCAGATCGCCCTCAATTTCGGCAATGGCACGTTGCTGCGCGCCCGTCAGCGCAAACGGCAGTTGCAGCTTTGACACCAAAGAGCCATCCCCGCGTATCGGCACAGCGGTTCTTTTGTCCATCGCCGCGCGGATCAACCGCATCGCAAGTTGGTTGCTGAATAGCTCATCATAAGCCAGCCTATCCCGCGCGCCTTGGTCATCCTTGTTGTGCACTATGTTGATAGATGCGGACCATCCTGACCAACCACGACTGGATAGCAACGTCGGCTCAATCCAATCGGCGAGATCGGGTACGTCCTGCAACGAGGCCGCTGCCAACTGCCCCATACGTTTATTGGTAATTCCATCAGACAGTGGATAAATAGGCTCGGCAAGGCCCGGCGAGGCGTCGCTGCCAATTGGTACGACATGGTCAGGATGCACCATCTGCAATTCGTCACCATAACGGTCCAGCTTGCCCGAAATGATGCGTTGCTCGCCGACGGGAAGCTGTTTTCGCGCCCAGCCACCATTTCGGCCGAAGAATGTGAGCGTGATATAATTGCCGCCTGAATCAGCGGCAAAAATCCGTAATGGTGCCCGCGGACTGCTACCACCCCGATGATCCAGGACGGTGACAGTGAGGATGATGTTATTGCCAACATCGGCGAAATCCAAGCATGAGACCGCCTTACGATAGGTCCAGCTATTGGGAAAATGGTATAATACGTCCTTCACCCGCTCCAGCCCAAGCCGCTCCAACGGCTTGGCAAGACCAGGACCTACCCCTTTTAAGGCACGTACTTCTGCAAATAACGGATTGAGTATATCGGGGCGCATGACTAGGGCCGCTTATAACCCGCAATTCATATTCCACCAGAAGCTTAAAGGATGCATGATATGGACGCTGACCCCTATCGTCGTAAATTGCATTATCGTGCGCACCACCGGGGCACGCGTGAGGCAGACGCCATGGTTGGTGGATTTTTCGACCATCATTCGGCTGAATGGGGACTAGAACAGTTTGAATGGTTTGAGCGGCTGATTGATGAACAGGATGTAGACATCATGGCATGGGCGCTGGGCACAGCAGAACCCGACCCTGCCTTTGCTGGCCCATTAATGGACCTGATGATGCAACTTGATTTCATCTCGCTCCCTGAAGGGCTTAGTACGCATAAGTCATGATTGACCTGCAGCGGATCATAAACAGCCGCCAAGCACTAACGCTTGCGTCGGTGCCAAACGGCTTTGTGCCCTTGTTGTTGGCCGACCTGACACGGGCGGCAAAAACACGCACGCTGTATATTGCGCCAGATGAATCGGCCATGCGCGCGATAGCCGACGCCACACCCTTTTTTGCGCCCGAACTTGAGATATTGATCCTTCCAGGCTGGGATTGCTTGCCGTATGACCGGGCGTCGCCATCGGTGGCCGTAACCTCACAACGCATGGCAACGTTGCAGGCGCTTCAGCAACCTGCAAAAAAGAAGCAGCTAATCGTCACGACCATTGGCGCGGTGATCCAGAAATATGTGACGCCATTTCGTATTCGCCAGACTGGCGAGCGTTTGGCCGCCGGCCGCGAAACAAGCCGCGAACGGCTTGCGTCCCTACTTCAATCCAATGGCTATTTCCGTGTAGATACCGTTGCTGACGCGGGTGAGTTTGCAATCCGCGGCAGCATCGTCGACCTGTTCCCAGCGGGAAGCGAAGTTGGCTTGCGTCTCGATTTCTTCGGCGATGAAATTGAAAGCATTCGCCGTTTCAACCCATCGGACCAACGCAGCATCGATCAGGTTGAACATTTTGATATCTTGCCCGCCGTTGAAGCATTGATGGATGAGGAGGCTATTAAGCGCTTCCGCACGGGCTATCGCGAACGCTTTGGCGTCACCGCAACGGGCGATCCCCTCTATCAAGCTGTCTCCGAAGGCCGCCGGCTGTCAGGCATGGACCATTGGCTGCCTTTGTTCGAAGAGCGGATGGCGACGATATTCGATCATGTTGGTGCAGATGCCCTGATAATTCGCGACAGCGGCGCGATTGCTGCAGGCCAATCACGGCTCGATGCCATTACCGACTATCACGAAAACCGCGTAAAGGCGCAGGCGGCTGAACCTGGCAGCTATCGCCCGCTGCCGCCTGAAATGCTGTATTTAAGCGGCGATGAACTCGACCTATTATTTGCCGATAACGCTGCGCATCTTTTAACACCCTTTGCGCAGCCAGACTCAGCTAGCATCATCGATTTCAATATCGGCGCAGCGCGTGACTTCGCGCCAGAGCGGGCGCAAAAAACGAACGTCTATGAAGCCGTAGCTGCCCATCTCAAGTCACTCCACGCATCCAAAACCAAAACAGTGATCGCCAGCTACTCCGTCGGCGCGCGGGAACGCTTAAAGGGCCTGCTGGCGGACCATAAGGCACCCACCATAATCCTGGTCGATAGCTGGCAACAGGCCTTGGGTGTTGCGGCGGGGCAAACTGCAATGGTCGTGCTCCCGCTTGACCATGGCTATACCACGCCAGACCTCGTCGTCCTGAGCGAGCAGGACATGCTGGGCGACCGTTTGGTTCGGCGCCAGAAACGGCGAAAGTCGGCTGACGCTTTCTTGGCCGAATTGGCGGCCCTTACCCCAGGCGACCTAGTGGTGCACCAAGACCATGGCATCGGGCGCTATGAAGGCCTCATTTCCATCCCTGTCGGCAACAGCCCGCATGACTGCGTTGCCCTGACCTATTCGGGCGGTGACAAATTATATGTTCCCGTCGAGAATATTGATGTCCTCTCACGCTATGGTTCGGACAGCGAGCATGTTACGCTAGATAAATTGGGCGGCGAAGCATGGCAGCGCCGTAAATCGAAGCTTAAAGAACGCATTCGTGCCATCGCGGGTGAATTGCTCAAGACCGCCGCCGAACGTGCGTTGCGGGCAGGCTCGATTATCGAGGTTGACGGCCCTGCTTATGCAAGCTTCGTTGACCGCTTCCCCTATGAGGAAACAGAAGATCAGCTTCGTGTAATTGAAGAAGTGCTTCAGGATTTGTCGGCTGGCAAACCAATGGATCGCTTGGTGTGCGGCGATGTTGGCTTCGGCAAGACAGAAGTCGCTATGCGCGCGGCCTTTGCAGCGGCCATGGCGGGTCTTCAGGTTGCGATCATTGCCCCGACAACATTATTGGCGCGGCAGCATTATTCGAACTTTGCCGAACGTTTCCGTGACCTGCCGCTGCAGCTTGGACGGCTTTCGCGGCTCGTGCCAACTGCAGAGGCCACGAAGACCCGCGAAGGATTGGCCGACGGAACGGTCGACATCGTCATCGGGACGCACGCCGTTCTGGCAAAATCGCTTCAGTTCAAAAGGCTCGGCCTTGTGATCGTGGACGAAGAACAGCGGTTTGGCGTCAATCACAAGGAACAGCTAAAAGCGCTCAAAACCGATGTGCATATGCTCACACTTACCGCGACGCCAATTCCGCGGACGTTGCAGATGGCGATGTCGGGCTTGCGCGAACTGTCCGTCATTCAAACGCCGCCAGTCGACAGGCTCGCCGTGCGCACATATGTCATGCCTTGGGACCCAGTCGTGCTGCGTGAGGCATTGTTGCGCGAACATTATCGCGGCGGGCAAAGCTTTTTCGTCGTGCCCCGCATTACCGACCTTACCGAGATTGAAGAATTTCTGCGTACCGACATACCTGAAGTGAAATTTGTCACCGCGCATGGCCAAATGTCGCCGACCCAAGTTGAAGAGCGCATGAGCGCTTTCTATGAAAAGCGATATGACGTGCTGTTGTCGACCACCATTGTCGAAAGCGGTCTCGACATCCCAAGCGCTAACACTTTGATCATCCATCGCGCAGACCGCTTTGGTTTGGCACAATTATATCAGTTGCGCGGGCGCGTAGGCCGGTCGAAGACCCGCGCTTATGCCTATCTCACCCATGAAGCCAATCGGGTGCTGACCGAGACGGCGGAAAAGCGCTTGAAAGTCCTTGGCGACCTCGACAGTCTGGGCGCAGGCTTCCAACTTGCGAGCCATGATCTCGACATTCGCGGCGCTGGTAATCTGGTAGGCGACGAACAGTCAGGCCATATCAAAGAAGTCGGCTTTGAATTGTATCAATCGATGCTTGAAGAAGCCATCTTGGAGGCCCGCGCTGGCGCGCAAGGTCTGGCCAAGCCGCGCGGCAGCTTCTCACCGCAGATCACCATCGACGCACCAATTCTTATTCCGGAGGATTATGTCCCCGATCTATCGGTTCGCATGGCGCTGTATCGCCGCTTGAACGATCTCGAAGAAGGTCAAGATGTCGAAGGCTTTGCGGCCGAAATGACCGATCGTTTTGGTCCGATCCCCGAACCTACGCAAAACCTGCTCAAGCTTATCCAGATCAAGCAAAACGCGCTTATCGCGCAAGTCGCCAAGATCGAAGTCGGCGCGCGCGGGACATTGGTCAGCTTCCATCAGGATACACCGCCCAACGTGACGGGATTACTGGCTTATGTCGACAAGCTTGGCCAAACGGCGAAGCTTCGTCCCGATAGCAAGCTGGTGATTAACCGCGTTTGGGGTGACCCTACAACCCGGCTAAACGGCTGTTTGCAGTTGTCACGTGGCCTCGCCAGTCTGGCGCGCAAATCCAGTTAAACGATGTTGCGGGCCATCGCTTCGAAGCTATCCGCCGGCGTTGGGTACCAAATATTCGTCTCCCACCTAAGGTTCATGGCGCCCAACGCCCATATTGTCACTGGTTCATGCGGTGGCACCGATTAATTCAGCTTTGCCCGAGAGGCTTTTGCGCTTACATCGCGCAAATGATCGACGGTTTTGGACGCAATATCGACTATTTACGGATATCCGTGACTGACCGGTGCAACTTCCGTTGTACCTATTGCATGCCCGAACAGCAGACTTTTCTGCCGCATCGCGATCTCCTCACTTATGATGAAATCATGGCGCTGGTAGAGCGCTTCATCGCGCATGGCATCCGCAAAATACGGCTTACAGGTGGAGAACCACTTGTGCGGCGCGATATTGAAGTCTTGATCGAAGCGCTTGGGCAACATGTAAAGGCAGGACATCTCGACGAGCTGACCATGACCACAAACGGCAGCCGATTACAGCAATTTGCGCCGTTGCTTGCTTCTGCCGGAATGAAACGGATTAATGTCAGCCTCGACACGCTGGATCCCGACGCTTTCCGTCAGATCAGCCGTGGCGGGGAACTTCCAAGTGTGTTGGCTGGTATCCACGCCGCACGGACGCAGGACTTGGACGTAAAAATCAACATGGTCGCGCTCAAGAACGAAAACGAAGACGCGTTATTGCCGATGGCCGATTTCTGTGCCGAACATGGTTTGGATCTTACGCTTATTGAAACCATGCCTTTGGGTGCCGGCGTATTGGAACGTGAAGAGCGCTACATTGCGCTGGATGATTTTACCGCACCACTTCGCGCACTATATGACTTTCATCCTTTGGCGCATAAAAGCGCTGGCCCGGCCCGTTACTGGCGCGTAGATACTTTGGGGCTTAGGCTTGGACTTATTACGCCCATGAGCCACAATTTCTGCGACCATTGCAATCGTATCCGGCTCACCACCGATGGTAAGATTTACATGTGCCTTGGCTCGGAACTACATGTCGACCTTCGCAAGGCGCTGCGCGATGGCGTGCCATCTGATGTCGATCATTTGCTTCAGACCGCATTGCGTCTTAAACCCCAACGTCATGAATTTGAAAACCAACTTGCGCGGCCCGAATTGCGGCTTGCACGCCATATGAACGCAACAGGTGGATGACCCGATTTATGCAGCTTGCCATTATTTCATCAGCAACCCCGCAAGCGCGCGAGGCAGAGGCCCTATTACGCGGAGTTCATGATTTCGTGCCATTAGACAGCGCCGACGCGGTTATCGTGCTTGGTGGTGACGGTCACATGCTTCAGGTGCTGCACCAATTACTGGAAAGCCGGCGCGATATTCCTGCTTATGGCATGAACCGTGGCACCATCGGCTTTTTAATGAACGGATGGGATTTGCAAGATCTGCCGAGCCGGCTTCAGCGCGCAAAGTCTTTTTCGGTTCGACCGTTAACGACCGAAATTACGACAATCAGCGGACAGAAATTTACCTTACCCGCCATTAACGAGGTGTCTTTGTTGCGCGAAACGCGTCAGGCGGCGAAGCTCGAAATCTCCGTCAATGATAGGGCTGTCATTCCCGAACTGATCTGCGACGGCATTTTGGTTTCGACGCCCGCTGGCTCAACCGCGTATAATCTATCGGCCAACGGCCCTATATTGCCGCTTGATTCCTCCCTGCTGGCGTTAACGCCTATAAGCCCGTTTCGCCCGCGCCGCTGGAAGGGCGCCATTTTGCCGGATCGCTATGTTATCCGGATTAACATCTTGGAGGCTAGCAAAAGGCCGGTAAGCGCCGTAGCGGACCAACGCGAAATCCGCGATATCGCCCAGATCGAAGTAGCCTTGGACCGCAGCCGCGCGCTTACATTATTGTTCGATCCCGAACACGCCCTTGATGACCGCATTGCGATGGAACAATTTATTGTCTGAACCGGCAATGGGCGCTTGCCAAAAGCAAAAAAGCGCTGCTATAGGCGCGCCTCTGCCCGGAGATATCGGGCTGTTCCCTGGTAGCTCAGTGGTAGAGCAGTTGACTGTTAATCAATTGGTCGGGGGTTCGAATCCCTCCCGGGGAGCCATTAATTTCAATGACTTAAGCGCATTCCCTTCGGGGAAATACAAAAGGCTGTTGAAAAAAGGTTTCACCTAGGTTTCACCGTCGTCTTGCGGCTATTTAATATGCTGACGTGGCAGCCCGGCCACTTAGACCCCCTACCCCCTTTAAAAACCTAGGCAACGAGACCCCACCGGGGTGGCACCCCCCTATTCTGGTTGATGGGACCCACAGTTCCTTCTTACATATTATTCTGCTCGTCCGGTTAGCTGCGTTTCATTCACAGCCTTAGATGGCGTTGATACACCGGCGGGCCAGCACGGAACTGGTGCAAACTTAAGATGTGCCTCTGGAAAAACTAATGTTATTTTGGGGCTGGGGCAAATTTAACTGCTCAATCAATACCCCAACTCCGCCACACGCTTCCTCGCGTCCGCATCCCCCTGTGCTGCAGCCTTGCGATACCAGCGCACTGCCTCCGCGTCATCTTCCGTCACCCCTTCACCCTCATCGTACATGACACCAAGGTTGTATTGCGCCCTAGCCCTACCTTGATCGGCGGCCTTGCGATACCAACGCACTGCCTCCGCGTCATCTTCCATCACTCCCTCCCCCTCATCGTACATGACACCGAGGTTGTATTGCGCGCTAGCCCCTCCTTGATCGGCGGCCTTGCGATACCAACGCACTGCCTCTGCATTGTCCTTGGCCACACCTCTTCCCGCATCGTACAATGACCCTAGCTTGTTTTGCGCATCAGCGTCCCCCTGCTCTGCGTCGGCTGAGCAATAAACAAAAGCTGCGGACCAATTTTTTCTTTCATATGAGCCGTAACAATTAGCAACGGCGGGGTCTGAAATAACCGCGTTGGTGTCGGTACCGAACTCTTCAGTATCACTGACTGTGCTAAGCTCTTCACTAACAGGATCAGTGGCGATGGCAGGCTCCTCATCAGGGCTGGGCTGTGTTCCTCCACTCATGGCTATAAGGCCTATAAGAAGGAACGGCAGGAGCATAACAGCTATGAAACCGACATTCGTACCGTTCGTCCCCTGCTCACTGGTTGCCGTAGTGGATGGGATCGCCGGCGGCGGAGGTGGCGGAGGAGGAGGAGGAGGAGGAGGAGGAGGAGGAGGAGGTGGTGGTGGTGGTGAGATTTCAGGAGGCGCGTCTGCGGCCTTACTTATCGGTTCTGCTGCTCCGAGAATGATGTCTCGCTCAGCCTCAAATTGGGATTGAGACAATGTACCCCGATCGCGAAGTGACGTGATCTGTTCCAGACGAACTAGGTCTGCTGCGCTCATGACTGTTTCTGGTTGATGTATTTGGTTGAGTTGTGCGACTACCCCTGAAGTAGTCTGTTCTTTGGTGCCCAATTCACCGGTTCGCAACCTCGGATCCTGATGATCCATTTTCCTGTATAATTCAGATTCTTTCATCAAGCATTGGTGTATAAGCATTGCTGCCATATCGGCGGCAACTGTTTTCGGCATGCCCTCCGTTTCGGCGACGCTTTGAAGCATGATATTCAAAAGAGTTTTCTCATCGCCCTGGATTTTATTAAGATCCAGAAGAAGACTCTCTCCATCTCTCAGCGTTGCGGAGGGACCGATCCACCCGATACCGCGCAATTTGTTAGAAATGGCTAGCTTGCCTTGCCCAAACAATTCAGGGCCAGACTCATCTATTTCCATGTCAATCATGCTGCAAATGCTGCCGATGATGTAGTCTCTATTGTAAGCCGGCGGTGAACTCTCTGGTGGAGGTGGAGGTGGAGGTGGAGGTGGTGCGCTATCAGAGAGCTTATAATCCTTAAGTACGAAATCAACCGCACGCAAACAGGACGCCAACTCTAACCCTTTAACTTCGTATCGCCCAAACTGATCATCGCCATACGGCTTTATAAAAGCGTCTAAACTTGGATAAATTTGAGAAAATATTTCATAGGACACGTTATGGAAGAGTTTATCGTCATTTTTATAGCTCGAAATTATCAAATCCGACAATGTTAGAACTAATGTGTCATAATTTTTGCCCGAATCCCTGTAAACGTTCAGAACAAGTTTACTTATTTCAGCCGCTTCCCCAGACTGACGTAACTGCGACAGCCGAGCTGCGCATGCTATCCATAGGTCCAAAGCTCTTTCTCTATTATCGGCATCATCAAACACATGGTCTATTTCGCCGTTGGAAATACGCGAAGTCTGCGCTGATATCTGGCCAAATAAAATATCAAATCTACTTTCAAATAACTCACATAATATTCCAGCGGCCTCATCTCGAGATAATTTTTTTCTAAAAAATGACACAAATTCTCTCCAAACATTTTGTATCGATATGATTTAAGTATTTACCAAATGGATCGCGCCGCCAAATCTAATGCCGATGATATTGCTACAAGTTCCCTACAAAGCAAACTTGTATCTTGGGCAGCATCTTAAGGTTGTTGTGCAGTCACCCAATCCAGCTTTGTACGGGCAAGACTTATCTGGTGGTACTCACTGTAGAACTCCATGGCCTTTGATAAGCGCTTCACCATGAACTCGACTACCGCGCCTTCGGGCAACTGGTCTAGGTAGGTATATAGAGCGTCAAGCTCACTGAACCGGCGGCCATCGACGTTTAAAATATAGTCTGACACCTCAATACCCGAGAGCGATACTTCTTCTCTCACCTCATACCATTCGACAATCAAATGATTGTCCGGGTTCAAGTCAAAGTCATCAAGCCGCCAAGGTCGCCCAATTATCAATCCTGAAAAGTTAATGCTACGTGCCTTCAGCGGATCTGCGACAACGTTGAGCGGTGATCTGACATTGACTGACTTCCCGTTACGTTCGACGGATATCATGGCTTCTTTGTCTAGCCCCCGCAGGTTGGTAAGAAGTTCGGGTAACGTCCCTACCTCTGCACCGCCATTGACCGCAGTAATGATATCGCCTGCCTGAAACTGTAAACCAGAATGAAACGCTTTCGCCACTCGAGGCCGCAGGTCATCACCAGCCGTTGCGACGGCAATTGGGAGAAGTCGCAATTTGGTATCTTTGCCGCCTTTAAGAAGGTCAATGATCTTACAGATACCGGGCATAGGTTCGGCTAGGCTTATTGCCGTACCTCTTTCATCCTTGTCTTCCGGCTGATAAGTGGCCGTGTTGATGCCGACGACCCGTCCGTCGTTCAAACTGATGAGCGGGCCACCTGAGTTGCCGCTATTGATGACGGCGTCAGTTTGAATGAGTTGGCTCGGGTAAATCCATGTAAGTCCGGCCACGATGCCCCTTGATGCTGTGTAGGACATACCCCACGGGTGTCCGTAAGCTAAAACCGATGTACCGGCAGCAGGCACGCTGCCACAGGCTAAGGAGGCTTCCACGGCATCAGATGGGATTTTATCTGTGGGAATGACGAGGACAGCCAGATCGATCAACGGATCAACATGTATACGCTTTGATTCAAACTCGTCGCCATTCCTGAATGATACTTTGATAGTGCTGGGTGAACGTGTCGCAACATGGGCATTAGTCAGCAGCCAGCCGCGCTTTTTATCGACAAGGAAGCCTGTCCCCATTGAAGCGCCGCCGTCATCTTGGTTGAGAGCAATCTCATTGAGGACTTGAACCTTAACCGTGTAGCGCGAGGCGTCTGCCAAGATTTGCTCAGGCGTCGGTTCAGGTTTAGCGGCAACAGGCGCACTCAACAGCATGCCCAACGCGGCGAAGCGGAAAACGTTTGTTATCATTCGCAGTTCATAACAAACTTCAGACCATCGTATACAAACAATTAACTAAGCTCCCTCGCTTGATACTCAAATCGGCGACATTGCAGAATTTCAAAATCATAAAAATGTCTTGGTTTAAAGCCTATAAGCGTTAGAAGTTGAGTGAAGGTAGGTAGTTTGCGCGCGCTTTAAGCGGGTCAGAATGGAGACGAACGATGAAATCGATACTGAGTTATCTTTTTGGCGTCTTGGTGCTGTTGACTGTTTTAGGTTTGGGCATAGAAACACAAAATGGGATGCCTGATAACGCATCACTTTATTTTGATACCAAAAATAAAGTGTACATATCTCCTCCATGTTTTTCTGGCGGAGATTTTGAAGATCATGCACCAGTTAGCAAGCAATATCCGAACGATATAAATTCTAGATTTACACCAACCACATTTAGTAAAATCCGGGCGCTAAATGGAGAGAGCAGTAGAGAAGAAAAAATCCATCCAGATCAAATCTGCAATAATAATGATGGTTATCAAGAACACATGAAACTCGCAGAGGCCATTTTTATTGGTCACCCAATTATATCTGGTAAAAGATGGAATTTAGACGGAAGCTGGAATTGGTGATTGCTGCACCTCATGTATGCAAATTTTGTAAGGTTTTAACATGAAAGAGCGAGTTTTCGTTGCGCTAAGATGGATATTTTTATTGCCGCTGAGTGCGCTCGGCGGATGGGCTGTTTTCGCTTTATTTACAATTTCTTGGCAGCAAATCGTGCCTTCATTCGGCGCAATGTCTTCTCTGCGTTATCCAATTCGGGTGCTAATTGAGTTTCTTGCTAATGGTTTTATGGGCGCTGCGTTCGCTTGGACATCATTTTTTATTGCGCCATCGCAGAAGAAATTTGCAAGCTATATTTCCAGCTCGATTGCCGGTGCTCTTTTGTTAATTTCATCTGGGATTGGTCTGGCGCAAGGCAATACTAGAGCTTTGTTAATGACTTTACCGGTTTTGGTTGGGCTTACGTGGGTTTGTCGTGCGATTGCGAAAGGTGAAATTTCGATTAAGTCGGATATGGGTTGATTAAGGCTACTCCGACGTCATATCCATCGCCTAACAACCACTCGGGTCACTTCTCGGCGAGGATCACCATGTTCCGCTTAAGCCAGCGTCCAAAGCCAATTGGGGCATTGACTAAGACTTATATCTTATTTTCTTGATACACGTGATATTTCTAATAATGAATATGTGAACGGGTCGTCGAAGAACGGGAGATAAAATGTCGGACTTTCATCAGCTCTCTTTGGAGGTCGAAGGGTTTTCATTTCCAGACTATGTGTCGCTGCTGAGAGCTCACTCAAGTGGAGAGATTGAGCTCGGTGCTGCGCCAGATTTTGCAAGGCAATGGTTAATGGCTGACGGGTCTGCTCCAGCCTTTCCGAGAACTGTAGTTCACCTCCATACGCTGGCTATCATCTTATTTCCAATTACATGGCTTGTAATAGCATTTGTTAAAGGGGAACTGATATGGGGTGCGATGGCTGTATTGACCGTGCCTCTTTATTTATTCCTTAGGCCGATCACTGTTAACCTGATTGGTGGTCCGCTCACTTTAGCTATATGGTTCGGGTATGCGTGTATCTTAGCAAACTTGGTCGGATGGTTTGGCGGTTGGTCGATGGCCTTAGGGCTCACGATAATTGCGCCTTGGCTAATGAACAAGTTTACCTACGGGTTTAGCCGAGACACTGCTTTAAACATCGCTTTAAACAGTGAACCTGGTTTTGTGAAGCTATTCAAATTTGGCGTAGTGAATTTAAGGAAACCAAGCGGAAACTATATTTCCTATCGGCGCAAAGTTTCCGAATAATGATGACGCAACGAAACAGGATCGTATTTGGTCTTATTTGGACCGCAATATTTCTATTGGTTGCCGTATGGTTGGCAGACGCAGAAAGCGGCTTTTGGGGGTTCGTATCTTCTGCCCTTTACTTTTTTGCGGCAGCCTCTGTTTATAATGTTCTTTTCGGAGGGGCAGATATTCGATGTCCTAGCTGCGGAACAAAAGGCAAGCATCAGCGGCGGGTTCGAAGCTCGGATGCCACGGCGAGAGCTTTAGATGAGTTTTTCAAAATGCGCGGCGAGCAAAACCCATTCTCCGGATTACATTACACTTGCAAAGCTTGTGATGGCGGATTCAGCGAAAGTGCGGCCATTGTCTTCGCAGAAATGGCCAATAAGTATGGAGAAGAATTTGCCCTCAAAGAGTACCAAGACGCATAAAAATAATTTACTTTTCAACTAAGATTAGAAAATTCTTCAGATACCAAGGGTCCCATTGCGGCTAGATCTAAAGCAATCGTCGAGCGTATCCTACTCATCAAACTCAACCTGTTCCTCAATACGATCAGACCAAAGCACTCCTCCAATCATAACAAAAAATCTGAGCCATTGGTGCCGACGAAGAGGACCGAAGCCTTGTGCGCCTTAATGACGAACTGCTAACGGAATTTCATTGATTGAGATTGATAACCGCAAATGCTGCTGTAGAAGGAGCTGCCGCCGCTCAATAAGACCATGATGTTATTCAGCCCTTTGACTTTCTTCCCCGGGTCCGTGTCGACCCGGGTGCCAGCATCCCCAGTTTGGCCATGAGATTTTCTGTGTCTTAGAAGTATGCTGCCAATCATGACGTGCCTGCCGTGACGCTTGCTTGCCCAATATTGAATTGGTAGCCCCATATAATGAACATCGTCATTCTCACAGGGGCAGGCATTTCGGCGGAAAGCGGGCTTTCAACATTCACGGGGACTGACGGCCTTTGGAATGGCTACCGTATTGAAGATGTGTGCACCCCAGATGCTCTTGAGCGTAACCCAGATGCGGTCTGCGCTTTCTACGATGAACGTAAAGCAGATGCTGCGTCGGCAGAACCAAACTCCGCTCACAAAGCTTTAACTGAACTTGAGCGGTTTTGGCAGGACGCAAACAAAGGTGATTTTCTTCTGGTCACCCAGAATGTTGATGACCTGCACGAGCGTGGGGGATCTAGGAACATCCACCACATGCACGGCCTGCTAAATTCTGCGTTCTGCATGGAGTGTGGCTGGCAAGGCCCAAGGCACGGACGACTGGAAGGAAATAGAGAGTGCCCAGCATGCGAGCGTGAAGCGCTCCGTCCCGACATTGTTCTGTTTGGTGAGGCACCTCGACATCTGCGTCAGATTGAGGCGGCACTAAAGCAATGTGACCTGTTCGTGGCCATTGGCACGTCGGGCACGGTTTATCCTGCGGCAGGCTTTGTTGAAATCGCGAAGGCTAATGGTGCGGAAACGCATCGGTTTGATATTTACCTTCCGTTGGGTAGCGAGAGGTTCGATAAGTGCCACGTCGGCGCAGCGGGTAAGACTGTTTCTGCGTGGATGAACGAACTTATAACGCAGAGCGGATCTATCTAACAATTTCATAAGGGGGTTTTTGGATTATCGTTCTTGCGCGCGGGCACAACTCTCGGCTAGCCACTCTTTGAAAATAAACTGACATCAGGGGGTTGGTGGTGAGTGAAAAGGTTATTTTAGCGGTTGCTTACTCAGCCGTCAGCGCGTTTGGGCTATGGCTGATCATTGATGTAGATGGTTGGTTTGCTTCCGTTGTTGGCTTAGTTTTAATGTTCTTCGCTGGAGCGGGGCTGGCGGGTATGGCTAAGTTTGGCTCGATAGACCGAGCGGTCAACTACCAAAAAGATGGCGGCACCGAACTTGATACGCTTAAAATTCATCGCGATGCGTCCGAATCCTTGATGCTTGAAGACTCATTGCCAAAACATCAAAAATATCTAGACAAGTTTGGCCTCAATGTTGAACATTTAAATATTTTTCCGGCTCATGTGAGTGCAATCTCGATATATAGAATGCTGACTGGGAAATCTCCGTCATCAATTTCTCCCCCTGAGCATTTGTGTCTTTTCCTTACCCAAGTTTGGGAGACCAATACAGAATATCATGGAAACCCGAGGCTTTATGGCGCAATGTTTCATTGCCTTCCTGCCCTTTCTAAATTTAAGGGAAGTGAGGAAATAGAAGACTACTTATGTAAAAAAATTATAACTGAATATACAGACGGACAAGACACGGATTGGATCAAAACGCGGTAAAAATTCCTGCGGATGATTTATAATTTAGATTTAAAAATTAAACGTAATCTGGGCACGTCATTTAGGCCCTTGGTTTCCTCCCCCTCGTCCGTGTCGACCCCGCTGCTAGCATCCCCAGCTTAGCCATAAGATTTTCGGTCTCGTGGAAGAAGACTGCCATGTCGTGTCGTTCTTGCCTTTCATGTACAGTCTGACCTGCACCATGATAGTTCCAATGATCTGCACCTCGCTTGATAGCCTCTGGATTTTTTGCGCCATGATATCTGCACGTTGCGCAGCCCCACTTAGTAACTGCTGGGTTCCAGCACCTATCGCCCCTCGCCTTACACTTCGCCGTGCAGCGCCGCGTTTTGCCTGATTTTACATACGGTAGGGGCATGGCTTCGAGGAGTACTCTGATATTCAGGTCAGAACTTTCGAGCGCCTGCGACCCGGCAGACGGTGAGCCTGTTCGAGTTTCCACTTCGGACACCTCTTTTTAGTACACCGCTGTACCGGTTTATTGTGATATGTAATTCTCCGCCGTAGGCTGCAGGGTTAAGGGTAACCCCAGAGGGTTCCGTTTTAAGCATTGGGAACCACACCAGCGAGATATCGCTGATCTCAAATTCCACAGGCTCGTTATTCACCTGCTTTTTTACGAAGTCGATCTTGTAGATTTCTTCATCGACCTTGACGCCTGCGTCTGTTGTCACACAACTCATCATGATAACGCCGGAGAGCTTACTTGGCACTGCCGCCGCCAGCGATACTTGTGGGGATAGGACAGCCAAAATAGCCAGAATGAATGGTAATTTATGCATAATCATCTCCCCCCTTACTCCGCAACTTCACATAGGCCAAGCTCCAGCCTAACCGCGCCTTAGATATAGCGC
>CAIJLW010000087.1 GCA_903821685.1 uncultured Sphingomonadales bacterium
ACTCGTTGGCGGTCTCATCCCCAGCCTTGCCGAGTGCTTGTCCCGAAAGCACGCCGGAAGCGCGCACATCGAGCAGCAGCTTGCCTGCAACCTGCGCGAGATGCGCGGCGAGCTCTGCGTCGTTCATTGCGGCGCTCATTTAAGCGGCATGATCTGGCGGACGATATACTCGGCTGCCTCGGTTGCCGTCATTTCCAGGGTGTTGACGCGGATTTCGGGGTTGAGCGGTGGTTCATAAGGACTGTCTATCCCTGTGAAGTTTTTAAGCGCGCCCGCGCGGGCCTTTTTATAGAGCCCCTTTACATCGCGCGCTTCGGCGACCTCAAGTGGCGTATCGACGAAGATCTCTATAAATTCGGCATCGGGCAGCATGGCGCGCACCATGTCGCGTTCTACCCGGAACGGCGAAATGAAGGCGGTAAGGACAATCAGCCCGGCATCCGCCATAAGCTTGGCGACTTCACCGACACGCCGGATATTCTCGATCCGGTCGGCCTCGGTAAAGCCCAAGTCCTTATTGAGCCCGTGCCGCACATTATCGCCATCGAGAAGGAAGGTGTGGCGGTTCATCAGGTTCAATGATTTCTCGACCTCATTGGCGATGGTCGATTTGCCTGAACCCGACAGCCCCGTGAACCACAAAACACGTGCTTTCTGGTTCTTCAGACCGGCATGCTCCTCGCGACCAATATCGGTTGCCTGCCAATGCACATTCTGCGCACGGCGAAGGCTGAAATGCAGCATCCCTGCCCCAACTGTGCGATTGGTGATCTTGTCGATCAGGATGAAACCGCCCAATGTTCTGCTGAGGGCATAGGGTTCGAATACAATCGGTTTATCGGTTGCCAGTTCTGCTACACCGATGGCGTTTAGCTCTAGCGTCTTGGCCGCCAGATGCTCCATTGTGTTGACGTTGACCGTGTATTTGGGCTGTTGAACCGTGACTGATACGGTCTGCGTTCCTAGTTTCAGCCAATACGCGCGGCCAACGTGAAGCGGATCGTCGTCCATCCAAACGATAGTCGCCTCGAACTGATCGGATACTTCGGGCGGGGCATCCGCAACCGCAATAACATTGCCGCGTGAACAATCGACTTCGTCTGCAAAACAGATGGTGACCGACTGTCCAGCAACGGCTTCATCGAGTTGATCATCGAGCGTTACGATTTTGGTAACGGTCGAGGTTTTGCCCGATGGCAAAACGCGAACGGCATCACCTGGCTTGACGCTACCGCTTGAGATTAAACCCGAAAAGCCACGGAAGTCGAGATTGGGCCGGTTGACCCATTGCACCGGCAGCCGGAACGGCTTGGTCTGGTCGGTGGTCAGGTCGAGTTCGACGCTTTCCAGATGCTCGATTAACGGCTGACCAGTAAACCACGGGGTGTTTTCACTCAGCGTTGTGATATTGTCGCCCTTGAAACCCGAAATAGGCATGGCGGTGAAGCTTTTGATGCCGATTTCATGCGCAAAGGCAGTGTAATCGGCAACAATCTCATCAAAAACCTGCTGGCTGTAATCGACCAGATCCATCTTGTTTACGGCGAGAACGATGTTTTTGATACCGATGAGGTTGCACAAATAGCTGTGCCGCCGCGTTTGTACCAACACACCTTTGCGCGCATCGATCATCATGATGGCAAGATCCGCGGTTGAAGCACCGGTAAACATGTTACGCGTATATTGCTCATGCCCTGGGCAATCGGCGACGATGAACTTGCGTTTCTCGGTAGCAAAAAAGCGGTAGGCGACATCGATGGTGATGCCCTGTTCGCGCTCTGCGGCAAGGCCATCAACCAGAAGAGCGAAGTCGATTTCCTGACCCTGCGTGCCGACGCGCTTGCTGTCTGCCTGTAAAGCTTCGAGCTGGTCTTCAAAGATCATTTTACTGTCGTAAAGCAGCCGCCCGATCAACGTCGATTTACCGTCATCGACCGAGCCGCACGTGATGAAGCGCAGCAGGCTTTTATGCTGATGCGTATCCAGATAGGCGTCGATATCATGTGCGATGAGGGCGTCAGCTTTATAGATGGTGTCCGTGTCCGACATCAGAAATAGCCCTCCTGTTTTTTCTTCTCCATACTGGCGTCACCGCCATCCTTATCGATGACGCGGCCCTGCCGTTCGCTGGTGGTGGTAAGCAGCATTTCCTGAATAACTTCTGGCAAGGTTTTGGCGTCACTTTCGACGGCGCCCGTTAACGGGAAACAGCCTAAGGTGCGGAAACGGATCGAGCGCTCAGTAATCTCAGGGCGCTTGCCCATAACCTTTTCAAGCCGTTCAATGTCGTCCGCCATGAACAATTGCCCATCGTGCACATAAGTGGGTCGCTTGGCGCTGAAATAAAGGGGAACGATGGGAATATCGTTTAGATGGATATATTGCCAGATGTCGAGTTCGGTCCAGTTCGAGATTGGAAAGACGCGGATGCTCTCGCTCTTGGCTTTGCGGGTATTGTAAAGGTTCCACAATTCGGGCCGCTGGTTCTTTGGGTCCCAGCCATGCGTTGCAGTGCGGAAAGAGAAGATACGTTCTTTTGCACGCGATTTTTCCTCGTCGCGCCGGGCGCCGCCAAAGGCGACGTCGAAGCCATATTTGTCGAGCGCCTGTTTCAGCCCTTCGGTCTTCCACATGTCGGTGTGCAGCGGTCCGTGGTCGAACGGGTTGACACCACGGTCCATCGCCTCTTGATTGCGATAGACCAGCAGTTCCATGCCACTTTCCTGTGCCATGCGGTCGCGCAATTTATACATTTCCTGAAACTTCCACGTAGTATCTACATGCAGTAGCGGGAAGGGCGGCGGAGAGGGATAAAACGCCTTGCGCGCCAGATGCAGCATTACCGCGCTGTCTTTACCGACGCTATACAGCATCACGGGCTTTTCCAATTCGGACACGACTTCACGCATGATGTGGATCGCTTCGGCCTCAAGCCGTTCCAGATGGGTCAATGTGCGCGTCATAGCGGGCAGGTTCCTCTCGGTCGTAACGCCGAAATATCTGACATATGCTTTATTTGCTTGAACCTCCCATTTGGGAGGGTATGGAGAGCAATATGCGCGTTGACGATGATGGACTGTTGCAAGCCTTGCACGAAGGCATGTTTGAAACGCCTCTTTGGAGCGGTTTCCTGAATCGGTTGCGCGCAAAAACCGGCGCGCGCTTTACCACCCTGATCTTCAGGCCGGTTGAGGAGGAGGCGGTGGTCGAGTTGTATGCGGGTGACCCGCCGTCGACGGAGGTCCGCAAGCTTTTTGCCGACGGAGAGATGCGCGATCCCTTTCCCTACCGCACAATGCGGCCCGACCGAGCCTATTCGCTCGAAGAGTTGATCGACCCGACCGACGCGCGGCAGCAGGCATACTACGAAAAGGCGATGCTGCCGCAGGGGTTGACTAAAATGCGATCGATCCGCGTCACTGAGCCGGGCGGGATTGACCTGTGGCTTGGCTGTTCGGGCGGACGCGAGATTGGATCTGCGACCGGCGCGCTGCTGACCGCGCTTGCGCCGCATTTGCGGATTGCGCTGCGCAGCTTTGCCACATTGGAACGCGAACGGTTCAGGTCATCGGTGACAGGGCAGGCCTTCGACCGGCTCAAAATGGGCTGGCTGTCGCTTGATGCCGGTTGCCGGATCATGGATGCGACGGACAATGTCGAACAGCTATTCCAATGGGGTACATTGCTCCGGCGCGGGCGTTACGACCGGCTGGTGCCTGCATCACCGAATATTGACCGGATGCTGACCGCTTTGCTGAAGGATTTCGCTGTCAATCGCGATGCGCGGCCGAAGGCGTTTAACCTTAGCAAAGATCCTTGGGTCGAAATGCTGGTAACGCCTGTGCAGGCTCCCGCTTTTGCTGGCAGCCAAACCCCCGCTGCGATTGTCTATATCAGCGGCGATCGTCGCTCACAGGCTGACCGCTGCGAACAATTGGTCGACCTGTTTGGGTTGCTGCCTAGCGAAGCGCGGCTGGCATGGATGCTGGCGCAGGCAACAACTATATCCGAGGCTGCGGATGCATTGGGTTTGACGGTAGAGACCGCACGCAATTATTCGAAAAAAATCTACGCGAAGACTGGCGCGCGCGGGCACGCCGAACTGGTCCGGATCATCTTGACGAGCGTGCTTGCGATTAGCTAGGAATCAAACGCCGTCCCTGCAGACACATCACGCCGCCGGTAAGGAGCCTTGTCACCGGCTGCAAAATTCGCCAACTTGTCTCGTGGCTGAAATCATTTACCAAGACGTGCCTGTTGCCTCGCCTGCTTTGCGCGTCCCGATGTCGCGTCGATCGATGGTTATCGCCGGCCTTTCGACCGTTGTTGAATGGTATGATTTCACACTATATCTCTATTTTTCGACGGTGTTGGCACGCGTGTTCTTCGGAACTGGTCCACAGTCTATGACGGAAACGCTCGGTGGCTTTGCCATCGCTTACCTGATGCGGCCCGTCGGAGCGCTGGTTTTTGGACATTTTGGTGATCGGCTGGGCCGGCGGTTAACGATGCTGCGTTCGATGGCTTTGATGACCATAGCGATGCTCGCAACTGCTATGTTGCCAACTTATGATCAGATTGGCCCGCTTGCTGGCTTGCTACTAATCGCACTGCGCTGTTTGATGTCGTTTTCGGTTGGCGGCGAGTATACCGGTGTCGTCGCTTACCTGTTGGAAGGAGCGAAAGACAGTCGTCGCGGATTGATCACCAGCTGCGCATCGGCGGCAAGCGAGATAGGCGCGCTGATGGCCGCCGGTGCGGCCGCGCTGACCATTTGGGCTATGCCTGAAGATGCGCTTGTATCATGGGGATGGCGCCTACCCTTTCTGTTCGGCGCAGCGCTTGCCGGCTTGGTCCTAATAACCCGCGCAACCCTGCAAGAAACACCCGAATTCCTGAGGCAGCGCGATGCCGGCACGGTGCCGGAAAAACCGATCCGGCAGACCTTGAAGCGACACCGCAGCGCTATTGCACGCGGCTTTGCGATCTCAGCGCTGGGTTCAATCACATATTATGTCGGTATTACCTATGTGCCGGCGTTCCTTGATGCCACTGGCACCATGCCGGAGACACGTGCGCTGTCGATCTCTGTTCTTGCGGCGCTGACGGTAATCCTCGTGACCCCAATAATAGGCCTTGCGTCCGACCGTTTTGGTCGTCGTCCAATACTCATTGCGTTGGCACTTGGCGGCATATTACTTCCAACAAGCATGTTTGCAGTAATGGTTGGTGGTGGGGCTGCGACTTCGGCAGGTGCTATTGTTTTGGCTGCACTCGGCGGAGCAGTAAGCGCCGTCGGCGCCGTCACGACTGCCGAGCATTTTCCCGGCGAGGGGAGGCTCAGCGGCCTGGCATTGGGCGCGACAACTGCAACGGCCATATTCGGCGGTCTCACGCCTTTGGCGGCACATCTGTTGGTGACTAAAAGCGGGTGGGCCGCTGCACCTGGCGCAATGATAGCATGTGTTGCCTTATGCGTGATCATAGTGTTCTGGCGCATGCCTGAGACCGCGCCCGCGAGATCCAGAGCTTAGGCTAATTTCGCGTGCGGCAAGGTTCCATATCTCTGCAGTTGCAAATATTGAAACAGGGACGGCCGACAACCTTAAGGGCGGACCGCACAAACATCGGAATTTTGTCATCCGCGTCACGCCTGACGAATAGTTGCAACGTCACCGTCACTGGTTTACGATTGTGGACAGAGCGTTAAACGGGGGTGTTGCGGTTGCAGGTCACAGATCAAGAGTTGAGTCACGCCATAGTCACAAAACACCGCGGGTGGCTGATTTTGGTTGGGTTGGCCATCGTTTTGGCAGGTGCATTACTCGCTCAAAGCATCCGGACGGCGGATGGCACAACTGTTCGCGACATTCGGTTTGTCGGCACAAATGGCACGGTCATGAGCGCCTTGCTGTATATCCCGAAAAACGCCACCGCTGCGACCCCGGCGCCCGGCATTCTTGCGGTCCACGGCTATATAAATTCGCGCGAGACGCAGGACGGTTTTGCTATCGAATTCGCCCGTAGAGGCTACGTCGTTTTGTCACTGGATCAGACGGGGCACGGCTATAGCCAAGGCGCCGCCTTCTCAAATGGTTTTGGTGGACCAGATGGTCTTAGATATTTGCGATCTTTACCGATGGTCAATACACGTCAGATCGGCCTGGAAGGACACAGCATGGGCGGCTGGACGGTGCTTGCTGCGGCCGCCGCCATGCCTAAGGCTTACACATCGTTGGTGCTGGAAGGATCCTCGACAGGCGCTCCTTTTGCGCAGGAAGGCTCACCCACCTGGCCGCGCAATGTCGGTATCGTTTTTAGCCGCTTTGATGAGTTCTCGAATTTGATGTGGGGCGTTGCCCGTGCGAAAGATGTCGCGTCGAGCAGCAAGCTTCAATCCGTATTTGGGAGGCAAGCTCCAGTTGTAGAAAATCGTCTATACGGTTCTATCAAGGATGGTACCGCGCGAAAGCTATATCAGCCCAATACGACCCATCCCGGCGATCATATCTCAACGGCCGCCATTGGAAACGCGATCGAATGGTTTGGTGCCACGCTGGTCGGCGGTACGCCAAGACCCGCAAGCGATCAGATTTGGTATTGGAAGGAAGTTGGCACTGGAGTTGGGCTTATCGGGTTCGTCATGATCATGCTCGGAACCTTTGATGCGCTTGTCCGATTGCCGTTTTTTGCTTCGCTGCATGCCGTATCAATCCCAGCGGGGGCATTTCGTGATGGCGCTTGGTGGAAGGGCTTCGCGTTAAACACCGGGCTGCCTGCGTTGTTATTTTTTCCAACGTTCATTGCGGCTTATCTTCTTCTTCCCGCATCGCAATGGCTACCGCAGGCAGTGACGACGCAAATTACACTCTGGGCTGTAACCAGCGCTGGGTTGAGCCTGTTGATAGGCCGTTTCATGCGTCGCCCCGCTGGCACGCATCAATCAGACTGGTTCAAATCAATATTGTTAGCGGTAGCGACAGTGGCGGCTGGATACGCCGCGCTTTTGCTCGTTGATCAGTTGTTCCAAACAGATTTTCGGTTTTGGGTGGTCGCGGTTAAGCTTCCCAGCGTAAGCCAATGGGGGATTGCTGCGATCTACGTTGTGCCGCTGACGCTTGCCTTCCTGGTGACCACCAGATCACTGGCCAGCGCGACAGTGCGCGGTGACACCGCCGGACTGCGGTATATCGCCGCAATATTGACACTGACGACTGGCTTCATTTTAATGCTGGCGGCAATCTACGGTGTATTGTTTATTACCGGTTCGCTCATCACTGCATTTGATCCTCTCAGCACGGTGATCGCAATCCAGTTCGTGCCCGTGCTCATTGCAGTGGCCATCATCGCGATTTTTACGTGGCGACGCACGGGCAGCCATCGTCTTGGCGGACTAATAGCCGGAATTTTGGTGACGCTTTACGCCGTTGCGGGGACCGCTACGCAAATCTGATCCGCCTTGCGGACCTATCAAGCGGGTGCAACGCTGCAATCTGCAAAACTGTTAGTGGCATAAATTGCCGAAAGTGTGACTTAGCGATTTATCCCCAAAGCAGATGGGCTAGGTGCGAACAAAAGGGAACGCCTAACGCTGGATAGACACGATAAGTGTCAGAAAACCTAGAGTTTTGCAAGATGTCTGGGGACAACGAGAAACTGCCAAAAACGACTGTCTGGTGCGGCCAAGAAGACTCGAACTTCCACGGGCTTTCGCCCACAACGACCTCAACGTTGCGCGTCTACCAATTCCGCCATGGCCGCACGCGCCTAGACAGGTAGGATGCGGCCCGTAGCAAAGCCCGTTGGTCGGCGCA
>CAIJLW010000088.1 GCA_903821685.1 uncultured Sphingomonadales bacterium
AAAAAAAGGGGCAAAACGGCCGCCCTTAACTGGCCAGGATCGGGGTACCTGATACGGCCCCTCTACGAACGAAGGAATGAAATATGCGCCATAAAGTTGGCCACCGTAAGCTGCAGCGTACCACGTCGCACCGTACTGCGATGCTTCGCAACATGGCAGCTTCGCTCATCAAGCATGAGCAAATCAAGACAACTCTGCCAAAGGCAAAGGAATTGCGTCCCTATATCGAAAAGCTGATTACGCTTGCGAAAAAGGGTGGCTTGTCCAACCGTCGCCTCGCGATGAGCCGTTTGATGGATGATACGCAACTCGTGAAACTGTTTGACGAACTGGCGACGCGTTATGCCGACCGTAGCGGCGGTTACAGCCGTGTGATCAAGGCTGGTTTCCGTGGTTCGGATGCTGCGCCCATGGGCGTCATTGAACTCGTTGACCGCAATGTTGATGCCAAAGGCCAAGACAGCGGTCCAGTCGACGTCATCGACGACGCCGAGTAAACGCGTCTCGCATAACAAGCTTTGGAAGGGCGGTATCTGAAAGGGTGCCGCCCTTTTTATTTGGCTCAGGCTGTTGCGTTGCGACGATGACTTGCCCCTTGTTCAGCATCACAGACTTGTAGTGCACGCGCCAAATCATTTGACGAAGCTCCAATATAAACTGTCGGGCAGCGCGCAATATGGTTGGCGTTATCTCGCTGACGCTTTACTCTCGGTTCAAAGAATTGAGAGTTGGGGAAATGATTTTATGCGAAGTGCAATTTTGTTTGGAGCAGCCATCATGTTGACGCCAGTGTCGTCCATGGCCAGCGCCGAAGATGCTGCGAACACGGATGTCTCGGTCAAGCTGATCTATCCAAAAACCAAAACTGTAAATGTTGTCGACGAGCAATTTGGAGTGAAGGTTGCAGACCCCTATCGCTGGCTTGAAGATGACGTCCGTGTCAACCCTGAGGTTGCCGATTGGGTAAAGGCCCAAAACGCAGTTACGGACGCGTATCTTGAAACATTACCGGGCAAGAAAATTCTCGCCGAACGCATGAAGAAGCTGTTTGATTATGAACGCTTCGGCCTTCCCGAAAAAGCGGGCGGCTATTATTTCTTCACAAAAAATGACGGCCTGCAAAACCAATCCGTGCTCTATGTCCGTAAAGGGCTGAAGGGTGCAGATCGTGTTTTAATTGACCCGAACAGTTGGGCAAAGGATGGCGCAACTGCGCTTGATAGTTGGGTGCCTTCAAAGAACGGTACGTTGTTGGCGTATTCCATTCAGGACAGTGGGTCGGACTGGCGCACGCTTAAGGTGATTGACTCCGCTACCGGCAAAGTGTTGCCAGACGAAATCAAATGGGCGAAATTCACCAACATAAGCTGGGTGGGCAATGACGGATTTCTTTATTCGCGCTTTGCCGAGCCAAAAGAAGGTGCGGCATTCCAGCAACTGAATTACAATCAGACCGTATATTATCATAAAATCGGGACGCCACAGTCTGAAGACAAAGCGGTTTACGCAACGCCGGATAAGCCTGAATATGGACATAGTGCGCAGGTTACCCATGATGGCAAATGGGCAGTGATAACGACTTCGTCCGGCACGGATGAGAAATACGAATTGCATGTGATGCCGCTCGGCAAAAAACCAACCTGGAAGGCGCAGCCTTTGGTCACGGGCCTTGAGTATGACTGGGGGCTCATCGAAGGGATGGGTAACATCTTGTGGTTCACCACCAATAAGGATGCTTCAAAGCTGAAGGTTGTCACTGTCGACCTGGGAGCGAAGACACCCGTGTTCGCGGACGTCATCCCAGAGCGTGAAGAAACGCTGTCTCGCACACAGATTGTCGGCAACCGACTGATTCTGTCCTATATCAAGGACGCCAAATCAATGGCGCTGATGACGGATCTTGCCGGCAAACCCGTGCAGGAAATAAAGCTCAACGCTATTGGCACAGCCAGTGGTTTTTCCGGGACGCCGGGCGATCCGGAGACATTTTTTGGCTTTTCAAGCTTCAACCAACCCGGTGCTGTTTATCGTTTCAATAGCGACACCGGTGTTTCGACTATTTTTGCGCAGCCAAAGTTGAGCTTTGACGCGCAAGATTATAGCGTGGCCCAAATATTTTACCCTTCGAAGGACGGTACAAAAATTCCAATGTTCGTGGTCCACAAAAAGGATCTCGATTTGTCTCAAGGCGCGCCGACTTTGTTGTATTCCTATGGCGGGTTCAACATTTCGCAGACGCCAACTTATTCACCAACGCGGATGGCTTGGCTTCAGTCGGGTGGCGTTTTTGCGCTGGCCAATATTCGCGGAGGCGGTGAGTATGGGAAGCCATGGCATGACGCGGGACGCCTGATGAACAAGCAGAACGTCTTTGATGATTTCGCAGCCGCAGCGGAATATCTGATCGCGTCGGGCATTTCAGCTAAGGGAAAAATTGCAATCGAAGGTCGCTCCAACGGCGGTTTGCTCATCGGCGCGTCCTTGAACCAGCGCCCAGATTTGTTTGCGGCGGGACATGCTGCCGTGGGCGTGATGGACATGGTCCGCTTTGATCGGTTCACGGCGGGTCGTTACTGGGTTGATGATTATGGCTACCCAAGCAAAGAAGCCGATTTCAAAATGCAGATGACCTATTCACCCTATCACAACATTAAATCAGGTGTCGCATATCCGGCCGTTATTGTGTCGACTGCCGACACCGACGATCGCGTGGTTCCAGGACATAGCTTCAAATATATTTCCGCCCTTCAAGCGGCGGATACGGGCGGCAAGCCAAAAATTATTCGCATTGAAAGCCGTGCTGGTCACGGTTCCGGTAAGCCGACAGACAAGGTTATTGATGAATATTCAGACATTTACGCGTTTCTTGCCAAATGGACCGGCTTGAAACTTGTCGAATAACTGTCCATAAAAAACACTATTTATATGAACGAATGCTGACAAGTCAATTCAGCATTCGGTCAATTTGATGCGGCTAATTGTTCTCCACCGGCAGGAAATATCTGCGCCGAATAAGGAGACTGAAGATGAACGTTTTCACCAAAAGCTTGCTTAGCGCCGGGGCTGCTGCTGCAGCTTTGGTAAGTATCGCGGTGCCCGCTCAGGCAAGGGAACGATACGACCGTCATCGCGACAGCGTAAGTGCTGGCGAAGTTATTGCCGGCGCCGTTGTGATTGGCGGTTTGGCTGCTTTGTTGTCTGCCGGCAAAAACAACCGTAACAATGGCGGCGACAATTATGAGTATAATCGGCCTGGTTACAATTATGACGATCGCGGCGGAAATAGCCGCGCGGCTGTCAATAGGTGCATTAACAGCGTTGAACGCTGGTCAAACGGTTATCGCCGCTCGGAAGTAACTCAAGTGCGGGATATACAGCGGACGCGTTTTGGTTATCGCGTCATTGGCAATCTCGTTGTTAAGGATAGTCAGCAGGACCGGGCTTATAACAACGGCTACGGCGGTGATCGCTATGATGGCAAGACCTATGGGCGCAGATACAACAAGGGCTGGTTTACCTGCACTTTTGAACAAGGTCGCGTCGTGGGCGTCGATTATAGCGGGTTGAACCAATGGCGCTAACTCTTAAAAACTAGTGGGGCAAAGAGGCTCGGTTTGGGAAACACCGAGCCTCTTACCGTGTCAGTGGGCAGCGATCATTTACAGCGATAATTGCTGCGATCAATTTCGCGGCCCAACAATGCGCCCCCTGCCGCACCGAGTATTGCCCCCAAGGTCCTGTCTCCGCGACCGGCAAGTTCGTTACCCGCAAGCCCCCCAACCGCCGCCCCGATAATCAAACCTGTCGTGCCATCGTCAAGTTTACAATAATAACGGCCATCATCGCCGCGCCATAAACGCGTGTTGCTACCGATGCTTTGCGCATCCCGCCGCCCTTCACGATAACCTTTTTTATAAGCACGGCCTTGTTTGTCTTTGTAGCCCCATGCTTTGGCATGGCCAGGTGGGTCCGCCAGCACGGCTCCTGTGGGGAGCACCAGCGCCGCAGCAACCAAAAACATACATGCGTTTTTCATATTCTATCTCCTTGTGTGTAACTGGACTACGTGAGGTACAAACACATTGGATGAACCGCAGTTGCATAACATGAGAATATAGAGATAGCCTGTGGCTTTTGGGTGCTGGACGGTTGATGGGCTTCGCGGAAAACGTGGGTGGCTTGCTACCGCGCTAAAAACCAGCCACAGTCTGTCTGTGGCAAATATTATTGCGTTTCTTGTCGGGCTCATCGCCCTTGTTTTGGCAATCGTCGGCTTCATCCCTTTGCTTGGGTGGCTGAATTGGTTGATCATCTGTATTGCCGGGGTGGGTGCTGCATTCGGGTTTATATCGGAAAAGAACAGCGGACGGAATTTCTGCTTCGTCGTTATGGCAATCTGCGCGTTTCGTCTCTGGATCGGCGGCGGCATTATCTGATCCTCACACGAGGGCGGGGTTAAAATATCATGGCAGACAAATCGGAAACCGCGCGGCCCAATGGCCTGCCTTATGCTATCTCGGCTTATCTCATCTGGGGCTTTGTCCCGGTATATTTTAAACTGTTGAACCATGTCCCGCCCATCGCAATAGTGGCGCAGCGGATTCTTTGGTCCATACCGTTGCTTTTGGTCATCATGGGATTGCGTAAACAGCTGAACGAATACGCTGCTATTTTTCGACATCGCGTGCATTTGCGTAATTTGCTCGCATCCGCGACACTGATCGCGATCAACTGGCTCATTTATATTTGGGCTGTGTCCACCGATCACATACTGGCCGCCAGCCTTGGTTATTATTTGAACCCGTTGGTAAACGTACTTTTGGGTCGCCTGTTCTTAGGCGAGCGTCTTCGTCCGCTACAGATGGCGGCGGTCGCCGTCGCCGCTATTGGCGTTGCTATCCTGATTGGTGATGCGCTTGATACTTTATGGGTGTCGGTTTCATTGGCCCTCAGCTTTGGCCTTTATGGCTTGATCCGAAAGGTTACGCCGGTCGGCTCTGTGCCGGGTCTTGCGATTGAAACGACCTTGCTTGCGCCTTTGGCGCTTGGCGCTGTGTTTTGGTACGCGCAGGCGGGAACGGGCGGGTTCGGAGATGATCTGACAACGTCTGGCTTGTTGATCCTAGCAGGCGTCATAACAGCGGTTCCGCTGCTCATGTTTGCGACGGCTGCGCGGCGGATGAGTTACGCCAGCCTTGGCTTCGTGCAGTATATAGCGCCGTCGATTGCGTTTTTACTCGGCGTGTATGCTTATGGCGAGCCGCTCAGCACGACCAAACTTGCTTGCTTCGTGCTCATATGGACCAGCATCGCAATTTTCTGTGCGGATGCGATCAAGACCTATCGTGCAGCCAAAGCCTAAGCCCTAAAACGCCAGCCTAGGGTCTC
>CAIJLW010000089.1 GCA_903821685.1 uncultured Sphingomonadales bacterium
TACTTTGGCATCGCTACCTTTGACTTGAGCGCCCAATCCGCTAAAGGCCGCGGCTGACCTTTTCATTCCCTTGGAGTTTCTTATGCGCGCCGACGCAGAAGGCTATGTTGCCCGCATTGATGCTGCCCTCAACCTCGTCAAGATGTCGCTTGATTGGGACCGTGCATTGCGCCGCCTGGATGAGCTGAACGCAAAGGTTGAGGACCCGACCTTGTGGGACAACCCTAAGGCCGCAGAAGAGGTTATGCGCGAACGCCGGCGTTTGGACGCGGCCATTGGCACTGTGCGGGAAATCGATGCGGATAAGGCCGGGACGGTTGAACTGATCGAGCTTGCCGAAATGGAAGGCGATGCCGAGCTTGGTGACGAAGGCGCTGCGTCGTTAAAAGCGCTGGCCGACCGTGCCGATCGCGACAAGGTTGCAGCCCTGCTTTCCGGCGAAGCCGATAGCAACGACACTTTTATTGAAATTCATGCCGGCGCTGGCGGAACCGAGAGCCAAGATTGGGCCGAAATGCTTCAGCGCATGTATTATCGCTGGGCCGAACAGCGCGGATATAAGGTCGAGATGGTCGACTATCAGGCGGGTGATCAGGCTGGCATTAAGTCGGCTACCCTGTTGGTAAAGGGCGAGAATGCCTATGGCTATGCCAAGACCGAAAGCGGTGTTCATCGCTTAGTGCGTATTTCGCCATATGACAGCGCCGCAAAGCGCCACACCAGCTTTTCAAGCGTCTGGGTCTATCCAGTTATCGATGACAATATCGACATTGAAATCAACGAAGGCGATTTGAAGATCGATACCTACCGCGCGTCAGGCGCTGGTGGGCAGCATGTTAACACGACGGACTCTGCCGTGCGCATTACCCACAAGCCCTCGGGTATTGTTGTCGCCAGCCAGAATGACCGCAGCCAGCACAAGAACCGCGCAACCGCGATGGGTATGTTGAAGGCGCGCTTGTATGAAGCCGAGCTTCGCAAGCGTGAAGAAGTCGCATCGGGCGAATATGCGGCAAAGACCGAAATCGGCTGGGGTCACCAGATCCGTTCCTACGTGCTTCAGCCATATCAGATGGTCAAAGACCTGCGCACGGGCGTGACGTCCCCAACACCTAGCGATGTGCTGGACGGCGACCTAGACAATTTTATCGCCGCAGCATTGGCCCAGCGCGTGACAGGCGAGGCGGTTTCGGTTGATGATGTAGATTAGGCTTTTGCTCGTTTTTCCAATCCCCGGCAACGTCGACGAGCCCGCCAGTAAATCGCTATTGGGTGGGTAGAGTTGCAGCGGTTCTTGATGCGTGTGAAGAGCGTTTGCACGCTTTAGCCTTGAATCCCTCAGCCTACTCCACTTATGCAGGGGCTAATTAGACGCTGCGTTATGGGAGAGAGCAAGTGAGTGAACATCAAGACTGGTTCCCGATACCCGCAAACGCCGCGGCAAACACGCAATGTAGCGCCGCAGATTATGACCGGATGTATGCGCAAAGCATTGCCGATCCTGACGCCTTTTGGGCAGAGCAAGCAGAACGCATTGATTGGGTAACGCCGCCGACGAAGATCGCCAATTGGTCGTTTGATCCCGTCGATATCAAATGGTATGAAGACGGGGTTCTCAACCTCTGCCACAATGCCATCGATCGTCATGTTAATGCGGGCAAGGGCGATGCGATTGCTTTTATCTTTGAGCCCGATGACCCAGCTAACCCTGCGCGGCGTGTCAGCTATTCGGAGTTACTTGCCGAAGTGACGCGCATGGCCAATGCGCTCAAGAAACTTGGCGCTGGCAAGGGCGACCGTGTGACCATTTACATGCCGATGTGCGTCGAGGGCGCGGTTGCTATGCTCGCGTGCGCGCGCATCGGGGCCGTGCACAGCGTTGTCTTCGGAGGGTTTTCGCCCGAAGCGATTGCGGGACGGATTAAAGATTGTTCCAGCCGCTTTGTAATCTGCGCTGACAGTGGCCTGCGCGGAGGCAAATCCGTGCCGTTGAAAGCCAATATTGACGCTGCGCTTGAAAAGGTGAGCGGGGTCGAGGCCGTTCTTGTCGTGCGTCATACAGGTGCGCCTGTGGCGATGGAGCCCGGCCGCGACCATTATTTTGACGAGATTGCGGTTTTGGGCGAATGCCCCTGTGAACCCATGCACGCGGAAGACCCGTTGTTCATTTTGTATACGTCTGGCTCAACTGGCAGCCCGAAGGGCGTGTTGCACACCGTCGGCGGCTACTCTGTGTGGACCGCGAGCACATTCCATTATGTGTTTGATTATCGGCTGGGGGAGGTTTTCTTTTGTTCTGCCGATATTGGTTGGGTCACCGGGCATAGCTATGTCGTTTACGGTCCGCTGCAAAATGGTGGAACGAGCCTGATCTTTGAAGGCATCCCTAGCTACCCCGATAGCGGACGTTTTTGGGATATCATTGACCGGCATCAGGTGAACATTTTTTATACAGCACCTACCGCGCTTCGGGCGTTGATGCGCGATGGCGATGCGCCCGTTCAGGCGCGGTCGCGCAAGTCGCTTCGCTTACTTGGTACAGTGGGCGAGCCCATTAACCCCGAAGCATGGCGTTGGTATCATGCGACGGTAGGTGAGGGGAAGTTGCCGATTGTCGATACATGGTGGCAGACCGAGACTGGCGGTGTGATGATCACAACCTTACCCGGCGCGCATGGCATGAAACCCGGGAGCGCGGGACGTCCGTATTTTGGCATTCAGCCGCAGTTGGTTGATGGCGAAGGCAATGTTCTTGCCGACGAACATGTTGGCGGCGCGACCAATGGCAATTTGTGCATCACGCAAAGCTGGCCGGGCCAAGCGCGGACGTTATATGGGGATCACGACCGTTTCGTGCAGACGTATTTTTCGACCTATAAGGGCAAATATTTCACTGGCGACGGCTGTCGTCGCGACAACGACGGCTATTATTGGATTACCGGCCGGGTCGACGATGTCATCAATGTTTCTGGGCATCGCATGGGCACGGCGGAGGTTGAAAGCGCCTTGGTACTCCACGAATTGGTTGCTGAGGCGGCTGTCGTTGGGTTCCCGCATGATATTAAGGGGCAGGGCATTTATTGCTATGTCACGCTCAACGCAGGTGCTGACCCCTCCGATGCACTGCATGCAGAGCTTCGCTTGCAAGTGCGTACAGAAATCGGACCAATCGCATCGCCCGACCATATCCACTTCACGCCAGCCCTGCCCAAGACACGCAGTGGCAAGATTATGCGGCGGATATTGCGCAAAATTGCCGAAAATGATTTCAGCGCTTTGGGTGACACGTCAACCTTGGCTGATCCTAATGTTGTCGATGCACTGATCGAGGGACGGCAGAACCGTTGACCGTACCGTTCGTATCGAGCGAAACAACAGAGATCTCCTATGCTTGACGCTTGCGTCAACCCGTCGAAACGACTAGAGAATTTCCGTTAATTGCACGATTAAACCTGTATCCTGCGTTTTCGCAGTAGAAGGACCCTATGACTGATTTACCGACCCAAAATGGACCCTTAAGCGGCATAAAAGTTGTTGAACTCGCCGGCATTGGGCCTGGCCCTTACGCTGGCCAGCTGCTTGCGGACATGGGCGCTGATGTTATCGTGATCGACAGGCCGGGTGGCGCGCTTGTACCCAAAGCGATTGATGCGCGGGGCAAAAAGTCGATGGTTCTCGACCTCAAAAAACCTGAAGCTGTCGCGGCGCTGCTAAAGATTGTCGAGACTGCCGATGTCCTGATCGAAGGCCTGCGGCCAGGCGTGACCGAGCGTATAGGTGTTGGCCCCGATGTCTGTCACGCTATGAACCCGCGCTTGATCTATGGCCGCATGACCGGCTGGGGACAGACCGGCCCATGGAGCCATATGGCGGGCCATGACATTAACTATATCGGTATGACCGGTGTGTTGAACGCAATTGGCAAGGATGGGCAGCCCCCCGTACCGCCGCTCAATATGGTGGGTGATTTCGGCGGCGGGTCGATGTTTCTTGTGAACGGTATCCTTGCGGCGTTGGTCGAGCGCGGCCGGACGGGTAAAGGCAATATAGTCGACGCTGCGATTGTCGATGGCACCAACAGTCTGATGAGCTTTGTCCATGGTATGGCGGGCCTTGGTCAATGGCGCACGAAGCGTGAGGCAAACTTGCTGGACGGGGCCATGCCTTTCTATCGCTGCTACATGACTGCTGATGGTAAGTTCATGGCAGTTGGGTGCATTGAGCCGCAGTTTTTTGCCGCAATGATGGACCGCTTGCCCATCGACAAGGATGCTTATGGAGGTCAGCACGATCGAACCGCTTGGGCGAAGCAGCATGAGATGCTTGAGGATGTGCTTGCCACCAAGACCCGCGACGCATGGGAAGTGATTTTTGCGGGTACTGATGCTTGCGTAACGCCTGTGCTGGATTATGAGGAGGCGGCGTCGCATCCCGCCAACGAGGCGCGGCAAGCATTTGTGCAGGACGGCCGTTGGCTGCACCCACAGGTCGCGCCGCGGCTTGCAACACAGCCCTTGGCCACCCATTTCGAGATTGCAACAAAGGGCGGTGATTACGCCGCTATACTGGCCGAGGCTGGACTCGGTGATGCCGAAATTTCCCAATTGATCGCGGCAGGCGCCGTGGTCGTAACGAAGGACTGAATATGACCGAAGCCTATATTTATGATGCGGTGCGCAGCCCGCGTGGCAAGGGGCGCCCTGACGGTGCGCTGCATGAAATTACGCCAATCGATTTGGCATCGCAGGTATTGGCGGCCATCCGCGACCGCAACGGCCTGTCGGGCGCCGAAATTGAAGATGTGGCCTTTGGCTGTGTCTCGCCGGTGGGCGAACAAGGCGCGGTCATTACGCGTACTGCGATCCTCGCTGCAGGCTATCCGCACACGACATCGGGTATTCAGGTGAACCGTTTCTGCGGTTCGGGCCTAGAGGCGTCAAACATCGCGGCTGCCAAGGTGAAGTCTGGCGAATGTGACTTGGCTGTAGGCGGCGGTATTGAATCGATGAGCCGCGTGCCCATGGGCTCTGACGGCGGTGCATGGCCAATCGACCCCCGCTCGGCAATTGCCAATTACTTCATCCCGCAAGGTATCTCAGCGGATCTTATCGCCACAAAATACGGGCATAGCCGCGACGATGTTGATGCTTATGCCGTCGAAAGCCAAAAACGCGCTGGCCGCGCATGGGCCGAAAAGCGTTTTGCGCGCTCGATCCTGCCAATTAGGGACGTCATTGGCGAAGTCGTGCTTGACCATGACGAATTGATGCGCCCGCAAACCGACATGCAGTCTTTGGGCGCATTGGCCCCTGCGTTCCAGATGATGGGCACGATGATGCCCGGTTTTGACGATATCGCTATCATGCGCTATCCAGAGGTCGAGAAAATCAACCACGTGCATCACGCGGGCAACAGCTCGGGCATTGTTGATGGATCAGCGGCGGTGCTTATTGGTACTAAGGAAGCAGGCGAGAAATACGGGCTAAAGGCGCGCGCGCGTATCGTCTCGATGGCCTCTATCGGGTCTGAACCCTCAATCATGCTCACGGGCCCGGAATTTGCCGCGCAAAAGGCGCTGGCGCGTGCTGGAATGAACAAAAGCGACATTGACGTTTGGGAACTGAACGAAGCCTTTGCTTCGGTTGTCCTGCGCTTCATGGAAGCGATGCACATCGATCATTCGGATATCAATGTGAACGGCGGCGCAATCGCCATGGGCCACCCGCTGGGTGCAACTGGCGCGATGATCCTTGGCACTGTGCTTGATGAGTTGGAACGGTCAGGCAAGTCGACTGCGCTGACCACATTGTGCATTGGCGCCGGCATGGGCACCGCAACTATCATCGAACGCGTGAATTGATTGGGACGGAAAATATGACGTATAAAACTTTCTCAGTCGATATCGATGCCGATGGCATTGCGCTTTTGACGATAGACCTTCCCGATGCCTCGATGAACGTGTGGAATGGCGCATTGATTGAAGAATTCGGCGCATGGGTTGACGATTTCACGACCAATGAAGCCATCAAAGGCGCGGTCATTACCTCGGGCAAGAAATCTGGTTTCTTGGCGGGCGCAGACCTCACCATGTTAGGCGGTGCTAAAGCCGGCAGCACGAAAGAAGCCTTTGATCAGGCTTTTGCCTTGAACGCATTGTTGCGCAAAATGGAAACGGGCGGTCAGTCTGCCAAGGACCTTAGTGCGGGTAAGGTTTCTGCAAAGCCGGTCGCTTGCGCGCTCAACGGCCTTGCGCTGGGCGGTGGTCTTGAGCTTGCCTTGGCATGCCATTATCGCGTCGTCGCAGATCATCCTAAAATCCAGCTTGGCATGCCTGAAGTCATGGTCGGACTGCTGCCCGGTGGCGGCGGAACGCAGCGGACGCCCCGCCTCATCGGCCTACAAAACGCGGCGATGATGATCATTCAGGGTAAGGCGCTGGATCCCGCAACGGCGAAGGCGCAGGGGTTGGTGCACGAAGTTGCGCCAGCGGCTGACCTGATTGTCAATGCCAAGGCATGGGTGAAGGCTAATCCAAAGGTCACAGCGCCCTGGGATAAGAAGGATTTCAAATTCCCTGGCGGTGCCGGCGCAATGGACCCTCGTGCGGTACAATTGTTCGTTGGCCTGAACGCGATGGCGCACAAGGAAAGCAAAGGCAATTTTGACGCGATTAAAGCCATTTTGTCCTGTTTATATGAAGGTTCCATTCTGCCGTTCGACACCGCGCTTCGTGTGGAATCCAAATATTTCACAAAGCTGCTTTCGGGTAGCCAAGCGAAGAACATGATCCGTACCTTGTTCATCAACAAACAGGCTGCCGAAAAGGGCGCTGGCCGCCCTGCAGGCGTGCCACCGGTTGAGATCAAAAAGGTTGGCGTGTTGGGTGGCGGGCTGATGGGTTCCGGCATTACGCATGTTACCGTTAAGGGCGGCATGGACGTTGTTGTTCTCGACCGCAGCTTGGAAGATGCCAACAAGGCGGTCGATTACAGCCGCAAGATTATCGACAAGGCCGTTAGCCGTGGCAAGATGACCAAGGAAGCTGGGGATGCTTTCATGGCGCGCATTACGCCGACCGACAATTATGACGACCTAAAGGATGTCGACCTTATCATTGAGGCTGTTTTTGAGCGTCCCGATGTGAAGGCGGATGTCATCAAGAAAGCTGAAGCCGTTATTGGCCCTGATGTCGTGTTCGCATCGAACACGTCGACATTGCCGATCACTGGCCTTGCCAAAAATTCATCGCGTCCGGAGTTGTTCGTTGGGCTGCATTTCTTCTCACCCGTTGAAAAAATGCCGCTGCTCGAAATCATTCCAGGCGAATTGACGGGCCCACGTGCCTTGGCGGCAGCGTTCGATTATAATGCCAAGATCAAGAAAACACCTATTGTGGTCAAGGACGTCCGCGGCTTCTTCACCAACCGCGTTTTCCCGCCCTATATGGGTGAGGCGATGAAGCTGGTCACTGAGGGCGTTAAGCCAGCTTTGATTGAAAACGCGGCCAAGTCGCTTGGTATGCCGATCGGGCCTTTGGCGTTGCTTGATGAAACGACGCTGCAACTCGGGTATGACGTGATGCAGTCGACCAAGAAGGAATTGGGTGACGCGTATCAGCCAAGCGGCACCGAAGACTTTATGGAGTTGATGGTGGTCAAGCTTGGCCGCAAGGGACGTCGTTTTGGCTCTGGCTTTTACGATTATGATGCCAAGGGCGAACGCCTTGGTCTGTGGCAAGGCATGGCGGAGCATTATCCGCTCGCCGCTGAACAACCTTCGGTTGAAGAGGTGAAGCAACGTTTATTGTACATCCAGTTGATTGCCACGGCGCAATGCTTTGAAGAAGATGTAGTCAAAGACCCGCAAAGCGCGGATTTAGGAGCGATTTTTGGTTGGGGCTTCGCGCCTTATACCGGCGGTCCAATGAGCTATATCGACACGGTCGGGCTGGAGAATTTCGTCCGCACAGCTGACAATCTAGCGCAGCGTTTTGGTAACCGGTTCGCGCCACCCAAAAGCTTCCGCGATATGGCTGACAAGGGTGAGACGTTGTACAAGGCAGCCGCTTAAACTTAGAGCAACAGGCACAAAAAAAGGGCGGCCTCCGGATTGGAGACCGCCCTTTTTGTTTGTAATGTTGGCTTAGAACTTGGCGCGGACGGTCATACCGTACATGCGAGGTTCCTCCACAAAACCAATCAACGAGCGCGTACCAGCACCACCGCGCAGCGGGGTGTTAGCGGTGATGCCGCGTGTGATTTCGTTCGTCAGGTTCGTACCCCAAAGCTCGAACGTGTAACGGTCATCCGGCGTGGTAAGCCCGATACGCGCATTCATCTTGAAGTAGTTTTCCTGCTGTGCCAGCGGCACGGGTAGACCGTTCGTATCGGTATCGATTGTCCGGGTCGTGCGGCTATCGGAGTAGTTCACATTGCCATTGACCAACAAGTTCCAACCTGAGTCATTCAAAGGACCATTGTAAGTCATACCGACTACGCCCGCAAATCTAGGTGCGTTCGTTAGATCTTGACCGCAAAGTCGCAATGTAGATGGTCGGGCTGCTACTGCTACGCCATCCGCGCAGTTGCTCGGATAGCGCGCATTGGCATATGTTGCCGAGACATTCGCAGAGATGTTATCGCTCAACTTACCAAACAACTCTAGTTCAGCACCCGTCGACCGCGCCGAATTGACGTTGAAGGTCAGGAACTGGACGCCGGTAAATTCGAGTACCTGGAAGTCGCTCATTTTCATGTCGAACAAAGCCAGATTGGCTTTGATGGCACCAAATAATGTTGCCTTAACGCCAACTTCGATTTGGTTGACCTTTTCGGATTTAAAGCTTGGATCAGCATAAACCGGTGCCACAATAGTACCCGTTGCTAAACCGGCAAGAATGGCTCCCGAGTTTTGCAAGGTTGCGGACTGTGGATCGAGGTTGAAGCCACCCGATTTGAATCCATGGCTGTAACCGGCGTAGAGCAACAGATCTTCGTTGGCCTTGTAACCAAGTTGAGCCGTGTAGGTGATCTCATCGTCCTTGAACTCTTGCGACCATACACGCGGCAACGGAAGCTTGGCGCTCGCAAGGCCGCCGCCGATGGCTGCAGGCGCAGTCAGGGCAACCGACGTTGCAAATGGGAAGCAGTTGAGGCCAATCATACCCGCACGAAGTGGCGCAGGAACACCACCAGTCAACACACCATTCACACTTGCCTGGCACGCACTGGCACCTGCACCGGTGGTTCCAGCAAGCTGGTTGAATGATGCGTCCTTGGTTTCATTCACATAGCGCGCGCCAAGCGTTAGGCTTAGCTTGTCTGTGAAACTAATAACATTATGCGTGAACACCGAGTAGCTGCTTGCATCCTGCAGGAACCGGTTTTCAGCATAGTTGCCATTGGCATTGACTGGGACACCGGCATTGCCGAGGGCGGTCAGCGCGAACAATGGGTTGACCCCAGCCGCATTGGCAAAGTTAAATGCGCTGCCAGTGCGTTGGAAATCAGCGTTTAGCGTCATCGTCTGGTCAGCACGAATTTTCTCACTGGAGTAAAATCCACCGACCAACCAATCAACACGATCGTTAACCGCCGTGCCCTGCAAGCGCAATTCCTGCGTAAAGGTCTTGATATGGTCACCCGACGGCAGGATGCCGACGCGCGATGTTGGTGCGCCATTACCGACCGTATAGGTGTCATTGGCGGTGAAGCCACCGACCGTTGTCGAACTCGAATCAAACTTACGATATGCAGTAACCGAGGTCAGCTTTGCGCCACCCAAGTCCCATTTCAATTCGGCCGAAGTGCCCCATTGCTTAGAGCCGTTCTTGTAAGGACCGCCGTTGATCGACAAATTCTTAAGAGCGCTCAATCCGGACTGGTCGACGCCATCGCTAGCTAGGCCGTGGAAGGCTGAGAAAGGCGCAAGTTCGGTTTCGCGAACAATAACGGCTTCGCAGCATTGTTCGTCGGTTTTCGCATAATCGGCCAACAGGCGGATGCTGACATCGGCATTGGGTTCGATATACAGCTGGCCGCGTAGCATATAGCGGTCACGGTCATTGCTTTCGGCGCCTGTGGGGGATTTTAGGTATCCGTCGCGCTTGCGCCATGTGCCTGAAAGCCGAACGCCAGCGACATCTTGCACAACTGGAAGGCTGACACCTCCCTGCAAGTTCATGAAATCATAATTGCCATAGCTGGCATTCACAAAACCTTCGGTGGTCGAAAGGCTAGGACGCTTTGTGGAGACGTTCAAAGCACCAGCCGACGTATTGCGGCCGAACAATGTACCCTGAGGACCACGCAGAATTTCAAGACGTTCGATGTCGACAAGGTCACCCAATGCTACACCGGGGCGTGACTGATAGACACCGTCAATGAAAACGCCGACCGAGCTCTCAAGTCCGGTGTTGTTGCCGGTGGTGCCGACGCCGCGGATTTTAATCGAGGTGCCTTGCGTTTCGGTCTGCGAAGACTGAATGTTGATGCTCGGCGAGATGGATGCCAAATTCTTGATGTCGTTGACGCCTTGACGCTCCAACGCTTCAGGTGCGACTGCGGTCACGGCAAGCGGAATGTCTTGCACGTCCATAGCGCGCAACGTTGCGGTCACGATGATGGGTTCATCACCGCTGTCGTCGCTGCTTTCGGCTGTCTGGGCGTAAGCTGCGGGCACCAGCATGGCGCTGCATATAGTGCTGCACAAAGCAGCGGTAATTAAACGATTAAAACGACGCATTTCTCTCTCCTCCTTGTGACCGACACCCCAGCTGCATTTGCTGCTGTTCATGGGATGGCGGCGCTTTCATAATTCTCGGTTAGGTAAATCCGAGAAGAAACTCTTTAACACCTGCCACCCTATCGCTGAAATTTGACAAATCCAGCAATTTAATTGTGCGATTGAAAATATCACTTTGCTGTGGCTTTTATACACTTAGGCGTTCATCAACTGATGCTATGTTTGATCGCCCCACGATACTGGACGAGGCTTTCTCCCGTCGCGTCGCTGCGCATGACTTTCCAGATTCGCGCAACAACGCGGCATCCCAATCATTTGCCCCGCATGTCCTGGTCGATTTGTTTGATAGCCAGATTATGAGCCGCCATCTCGATCTTTGGGCGCGGCGGTCAAAGGGTAAGACATTTTATTCTATTGGTAGTTCTGGCCATGAGGGGACGGCTGCCATGGCGGCAGCAACACGTACGACCGATATGGCGTTTCTGCATTATCGTGATGCCGCATTCCTGATTCAGCGCAAAAAGCAGGCAGGTGGCCTGACGCCATTGCATGACATGGCTTTGTCCTTTGCCGCGTCGGCAGATGACCCAATATCGGGCGGGCGGCATAAGGTATTGGGATGCGCACACACTTTTGTGCCGCCGCAGACCAGTACTATTGCCTCGCATCTACCCAAGGCAGTTGGTGCGGCGCATTCTTTGGGAATGGCGCAGCGGTTGCAACTCGCCGATGCAGTGCTGCCGCATGATGCCATAATCCTGTGCTCATTCGGCGATGCGTCTGCCAATCATTCTACATCGCAGGGTGCATTTAACGCGGCATGTTGGGCGGCGTATCAGCATTTGCCTATGCCGATCGTTTTTCTGTGCGAAGATAATGGCATCGGGATCTCGGTGCGCACACCAGGCGGTTGGATTGCTGCCAATTTTGCCAATCGTCCTGCCCTGCATTATGTCAGTTGCGACGGCGCCGATCTGAATGATGCGTTGCGCGGATGCGAAGAGGCGGTCACGTTCGCCCGTGCGCGGCGTAAACCCGTTTTCCTGCATATGCAGACTATCCGTTTAATGGGGCATGCAGGCGCCGACGTCGAATTAAGCTATGCTCCCATGGCGCAGATTGAAGCCGCCGAGGCGCAAGACCCGTTGCTGCACAGCGCGCGCATTTTGCATGAACAGGCTGGTATGTCGGGTGTGGAGATAGTAGCCCGCTATGAAGATATGCGCGCAAGGGTGGAGCGGGTAGCGCTTGATGCATTGGCCAAGCCGCGTTTGGCGACTGTTGCTGAGGTAATGGCCTCAATTGAACCAGAGAAGGGTGCGAAGCCGTCGCCGCCCTTGCCAGATGTCGCTAGGCGCGATGTTATGTTCGGCAAGGACGCGCGTAACTTGGCCAAGCCTGTTACATTGGCAAAAAGCATTAACTTTGCGCTCGCCGACATCATGCTGCAATATCCCAACGCAGCCGTTTTTGGTGAGGATGTCGGGCGCAAGGGCGGCGTCTATGGCGTGACGCAAGGGTTGCAGGAGAAGTTCGGCGCGGCCCGCGTTTTCGACACATTGTTGGATGAACAAACGATTTTGGGGCTGGCGATCGGCATGGCGCATAATGCTTTTGTGCCGATACCCGAAATCCAGTTTCTGGCCTATCTGCACAATGCGGAGGACCAGATCCGCGGCGAAGCGGCGACCCTGTCTTTCTTTTCAAACCGGCAATATCGCAACCCGATGGTCATACGCATTGCAGGACTACCCTATCAAAAGGGCTTTGGCGGGCATTTCCATAATGACAACAGCCTTGCGGTTCTCACCGATATTCCTGGCATCATCGTCGCCTGTCCGTCAAACGCATCGGATGCGCCTGCCATGCTGCGCGAGTGCGTTCGCTTGGCGCATGAAGATGGGCGCGTGGTGGTCTTTATCGAGCCGATTGCGTTATACCATAGCAGCGACCTGCATACGCCAGACGATGGCGGATGGACCGCGCCCTATGTGGCACCGGAGGCGGATAATACGATAGCTCTGGGTACGCTGGGCCAATTTGGTAACGGAACTGAACTTGCAATTATAACATACGGAAATGGTTATTTTCTTTCGCGTCAAGCCATGTCCGAATTGGAGGCGGGGGGCATCGATTTAAGGATCATTGATCTGCGCTGGTTGCATCCCCTTGAACCCGAGGCAATTGCGGCTGCTGTTGCCGATTGTCGGAATATCCTCATTGTCGATGAATGCCGACGGTCGGGTAGCCTGAGTGAGAAGCTGATGACCATATTGACTGAGGCGGGTCGCGGGGATGTTACGACCCGGATTACCGCCGAAGATTGCTTCATTCCATTAGGTCCAGCCGCCGAATTGGTCTTGCCGAGCAAAGCCTCCATAATAGAAGCGGCACGGGCGGCGGTCGCATGAAAAAGCGGGCCTTGGTCGTTTGTCCCGGACGCGGGACGTATAATGCGGCCGAACTCGGGTATCTGCAAACGCATCACGCGGCGCGTTCAGACCTGATAGCAACCGTGGATGCGGTCCGCGTAGCCATGGGGCAAGTCCCCATCTCGCAACTGGATAGTGCAACCAAATACGCGCCATCTGTGCATATGACTGGTGATAATGCATCTCCCTTGATTTACGCCTGCGCGATGGCTGACTTCGCCGCGATTGACCGTGACCGATTTGATATTGTTGCGGTTACAGGCAACTCAATGGGATGGTATCTGGCGCTGGCATGCGCCGGCATTCTTGATCTCGCAGGCGGAGCGCGGCTGGTCAACAATATGGGCGGGTTAATGCACCAGCAGGGAGCCGGGGGTCAGATTGTCTGGCCCATTGTTGATGATAATTGGCAAATACAGGAAAATAAAATATTATTTATCAGAAATTTGCTAGCTGAAGCGAAGGCAGTTTCTAAAATCAAAATTTATGTTTCTATCCGGCTTGGGGGCATGATTGTTTTGGCAGCAGACGAGGCCGGACTGAAATGGCTTATGGGGCGCCTTCCCAAAGACGACCGCTTTCCTTTGCGCCTCATGCACCATGCGGCTTTTCACAGTCCCTTGTTGAACCACATCGTGCCGATAGCGCGCGCCGAAAACCAATCGAGCGACTTTGGCAGAGGCGATATTCCTGCAATCGATGGGCTGGGCCGTATTTGGTCACCTGGCGCGTTCAGTCGCGCAGCGATTTATGACTATACGCTTGGCGCGCAATTGACCGATAACTATGATTTCACGCGTGCGGTTCAAGTCGCGGCGGCTGAATTTGCGCCTGATACGATCATAGTATTGGGACCCGGCACGTCATTAGGAGCGCCAACCATTCAGGCTTTGATTGCCTCTGGCTGGCGCGGACTGTCTGGTAAAGCCGACTTCCAAGCGCGGCAACAGGATGCCCCTATATTGATATCCATGGGCATGGCTGATCAGCGTATTTGGGCCGAGGACGAAATGGTGCATACGAATAAGCGCTAGACGCTCGGTCGCTTCAGGATAAAGGGAAATGCGATTGTGCAAGGCGAACGTCTGCTGCCTTGCCAGGAGACTGATGAAATGCGTGACCATAGTTCCAATTTGCTGCTCTTTGGGGCGACGGGAGATCTCTCGCGCCGCATGCTGTTGCCGTCCTTATATGCTTTGCACGCCGATGGTTTGATTGAACCAAACCTGCGCATTTTTGGTACTGCCCGCAGCGCGCTGACCGACGACGCCTTCCGCGACATGGCCCGCACGGCTTTGTGTGAATTCCTGCCAGATGACCGTAAGGCAGAAGGGTTGATCGACGCCTTCCTGCAACGCCTGCATTATGTTCCGCTTGATGCCTCAGACCCTGATGGCTTTGCGGCACTTGCTAGGCGGATTGGAGACATATCGGGCGGGTTGTCCATCTTCCTTTCGACCGCGCCGTCACTTTTTGAAGCAACGATTAAGGGTCTGCACTGCGCGGGGTTATCGGGCGAGAATGTCCGCATTGGCCTTGAAAAGCCGTTGGGCACTGATCTCGCCTCCTCCTGTCATATCAATGATGCCGTCAACGCGGTATTCCCCGAACAGCGCACCTTCCGTATCGACCATTATCTGGGCAAGGAAACCGTCCAGAACCTAATGGCGCTGCGCTTTGCTAATATGCTGTTCGAGCCGCTATGGAACGCCAATGCTATCGCGCATGTGCAGATTACCATCAGCGAGACTGTCGGGCTCGAGGGACGCGCTGGCTTTTATGACGATACCGGCGCGTTGCGTGACATGGTCCAGAACCACATGTTACAACTGCTTGCGTTGATCGCGATGGAGCCGCCGGCAAGTTTGGATGCGACGGCCATTCGCGATGAAAAGGTTAAAGTACTTCGTGCGCTGCGTCCGGTGGTTGAGGGCGATGTTGTAACCGGCAAATATTCTGACGGCGCAGTGAATGGCGATGCGGTTAAAAGCTATGAAAGCGATCTTGGCAAACCGTCGGACACCGAGACCTTTGTCGCTATCAAGGCCTATGTGGACAATTGGCGCTGGCAGGGCGTGCCGTTCTTCCTGCGCACCGGAAAGCGGCTCCCCGAGAGACGCAGCGAAATTGTTATCCAGTTCAAACCAGTCCCCCACAATGTGTTTAGGGATCGCGGCGGCAAGCTTGAGGCGAATACCCTCATCATCCGTTTACAGCCTGAAGAATATGTAAGGCTATTGGTTATGGCGAAAAAGCCCGGTCTGGATCGTGGTGGTGTTACTTTACGCGAAGTGCCGTTGGACCTGTCGCTCACAGCAGCCTTTGCGGGGTCGCGTCGCCGGATTGCTTATGAACGATTGCTTCTGGACCTCATAGAAGGCGACCAGACGCTATTTGTGCGCCGGGATGAGGTTGAGGCGCAGTGGGGCTGGGTTGATGCTATACGAGCCTTATGGGGCGTTACAGGACTTAAGCCAAAAGCCTATGGCGCAGGAAATTGGGGTCCCAATGCGGCGATTGCACTTACCGAACGTGATGGAGTGAGTTGGCATGAGTGAGATGCACGCAACAGTTGAAGCCGTCACTGCGCGCATTGTCGAACGGTCTAAGCGCGGACGTCAGGCTTATCTCGACCTGATAGCCAAGCAACGCGACGCTGGCGTCAACCGCCCTGTCTTAAGCTGCGGCAACCTTGCCCATGGCTTTGCTGCGAGCGGCGAAGACAAGGCATCTATCCGTGATGGCAAGGCGATGAACATCGGCATCATCAGTGCCTATAATGACATGCTGTCCGCGCATCAGCCTTATGGCCGCTATCCCGAGCAAATGAAGATTTTCGCGCGCGAGGTTGGCGCCACTGCGCAAGTCGCAGGTTCAACCCCCGCGATGTGCGACGGCGTGACGCAGGGGCAGGATTCGATGGAGCTGTCTTTGTTCAGCCGCGATGTCATCGCCATGGCAACGGCGGTTGGCTTAAGCCATGGCATGTTCGAAAGCATTGCGATGTTGGGCATTTGTGACAAGATTGTTCCCGGCTTGCTGATTGGTGCTCTTCGCTTTGGCCATTTGCCAACCATCCTTGTGCCAGCCGGGCCCATGCCGTCGGGCCTTGCCAACAAGGAAAAACAACGCGTTCGGCAGCTTTATGCCGAGGGCAAGGTGGGCCGCGCTGAATTGCTTGAGGCGGAGGCTGCGTCTTACCATAGCGCGGGCACCTGCACATTTTACGGAACGGCAAATTCCAACCAAATGATGATGGAAGTCATGGGGCTGCATATTCCCGGTTCCGCCTTTATCAACCCCGGCACGAAATTGCGGACCGAATTGACCCGTGCCGCCGTCCATCGCCTGAGTAAAATTGGGTGGGATGGCGATGATTATCGGCCCTTGGGCCTTTGCGTGGATGAAAAGGCGATTGTGAACGCATGTGTTGGGTTGCTCGCAACGGGGGGTTCAACCAACCATGCGCTGCATATTCCGGCAATCGCGCGGGCGGCTGGGATTATAATCGACTGGGAAGATTTGGACCAACTGTCCTCTGCTGTGCCGCTTATTGCGCGGGTTTATCCAAATGGATCGGGTGATGTGAACCATTTCCACGCGGCGGGCGGCATGGGTTATGTCATTCGGGAGTTGATACATGCCGGCCTGCTGCACCGCGATATCATGACCGTCGCAAGCAATGATTTGGCCGATTATGGGGGTGAGCCAATGTTGGAGGATGACCGGCTTGTCTGGCGCGATGCGCCAGCCGTCACTGCCGATGACACTATGCTGCGTCCACCATCTGCGCCGTTCAGCCCCGATGGCGGGATGCGTTTGGTAACGGGCAATTTGGGCCGTGCAACATTTAAGACCAGCGCAGTCGATCCTGCCCGCTGGACCATAGAAGCGCCCGTCCGCGTGTTTCATGACCAGAATGACGCATTGGCAGCATTCAAGGCGGGCGAATTGGATCGTGATGTCATCGTCGTCATCCGTTTCCAAGGGCCCGTCGCCAACGGCATGCCCGAATTGCACAAGCTGACCCCGCCCTTAGGCGTGTTGCAGGATAAGGGGTTTAATGTGGCGCTTGTGACCGATGGCCGCATGTCCGGCGCGTCGGGCAAAGTGCCTGCCGCGATCCATTTAAGTCCGGAAGGCGCGCGCGGCGGAGCTATCGCCAAGCTTCAGGATGGTGATATCATCCGGCTCTGCGCGAATACCGGAACATTGTCGGTTCTGGTCGATGCAGATATTTGGGCGGCGCGCGCGCCAGCGCCAACGCCCGCAAGGCATGTCGGCACGGGGCGTGAGCTGTTCGCGTTGATGCAGGCCGGCGCGGATGAGGCGGAGAAAGGCGGGTCGGCCATGTTGGCGGTTGCTGGACTATGACTGCTATCGTCGCTGTCGATATCGGTGGAACCCACGCCCGTTTCGCAATTGCCGAAGTTCAAAAGGGGCGCGTAACTGAATTAAGTGAGGCTGTTACGCTCAAAACCACGGAACATCCGAGTTTTCAGACCGCGTGGCAGGAGTTTAAGCGCCTGAACGGCGCGTCGCTCCCCCGTGCGGTTGCGATTGCCATTGCCGGACCAGTAGACGCCGATGTTATAGAGCTTACCAACAATCCTTGGGTTATCCACCGGTCGATGGTGTGCGAAAAATTGGACGTCGACAACTTTCTTATTGTGAATGATTTCGGTGCGGTCGGGCACGCAGTTGCGCACGCTGGAGCAGAGCATTTCCAATATCTGGCCGGGCCAGAGCAGGATTTTGCGCGGGAAGGCACTATAAGCATCATTGGGCCGGGGACTGGGCTTGGTGTTGCGCAGGTATGGCGGAAGGGTATCAATTATCATGTGCAAGCGACCGAAGGCGGACATATTGATTTTGCCCCGCTAGACGCGATTGAAGATGCCGTTCTTGCGCGTTTGCGCAAACGCTACCGTCGGGTGTCGATTGAACGCGTTGTGTCTGGTCCTGGGCTAATCGATCTTTACGAAACGCTTGCCGCTATTGAGGGGCGTGCTGTTCAGCAATATGACGACAAGACCTTATGGCAGATGGGCATGTCGGGTGCCGATAGCCTTGCCGCTGCAGCAGTGGACCGTTTCTGCCTGTCGCTTGGCAGCGCGGCAGGGGACATCACGCTCGCGCAGGGCGGGTTTGCTGGCGTGGTGATTGCCGGTGGCCTCGGCTTGCGCATAAAGGACATTCTCATCCGTTCCGGCTTTGCCGAACGATTTAAGGCGAAGGGACGGTTTGAAAACCTAATGTCCGCTATCCCCGTAAAACTGATCACGCACCCGCAGCCGGGCCTCTTTGGTGCAGCGGCGGCTTATGCCCAGCAACATGTTTAAGGATGCAGCCAGATGAGCCCTGTTGAGACAATCATGCGAACCGCACCCGTTATTCCGGTGCTGGTAATTGAGGATGCGGTTCACGCGCGGGCCATAGCCGAGGCGCTTGTTGCAGGCGGGTTGCCAGTGCTTGAGGTTACGTTGCGCACCGCTGCTGCCTTGGATGCGATTGCAGAGATGAAGAGGGTTCCCGGTGCAATTGTAGGCGCAGGCACAGTCGTAGACGTGGCAGGACTGGATAGCGCGATAGCGGCGGGCGCGGAATTCATAGTCTCGCCAGGACTAACCGACACTTTGGGTAAGGCAGCGATTGCAAAAGATATTCCGTTCTTGCCTGGCGTTGCCAGCGCCGGTGATATCATGCGAGGTCTTGACCTCGGCCTTACCCATTTCAAATTCTTCCCGGCGGAGGCCAATGGCGGTCTTCCTGCGCTCAAGTCGCTCATTGGGCCCTTTGGCCAATGCAAATTTTGCCCCACAGGCGGCATAAAGCAGGACATGGCGGCAGACTGGTTAGCCGTTCCGGAAATTTTATGTGTTGGCGGTAGCTGGCTTGTTGGTAAAGGCGGTCCAGATGTTGCCGCGATTGAATCGGCAGCGCGTGCCGCATCGGCATTACGAAACTAACGGAGACGAGAGCACATGGCTGAAGAAATCGAATGGTGGGATTTTGACGCTGCGGAAGATCTAATCGACGCCGTGGTAGGCGATGTCAGCTTTATCATTGAAAGCGCACTTGACGCCCGTGGACAGGCACTGGTTGCATTCCCCGGCGGCTCAACGCCAAAACCGATTTTGGAAAAGCTTGCCCAAGCCAATATACGTTGGAAGAGTGTCACGATTATTCCAACCGATGACCGCCTTGTTCCGGTCGACAATCCTCTGTCCAACGTCGCTATGATTGCCAAAATCTTTATCCCAAAGGGAGCGCGGGTTTTGCCAATCGCAAGCGATGCGGCCGACCACAAGCTGGCCGGTAGCGCTGCAAATGCAAGATTGGCTGATTTGCATTGGCCGCCTGATTTGGTTTGGCTTGGCATGGGTACCGATGGTCATACTGCATCGATTTTCCCTGGACCTGATTTGGAATCGGCGATGGATGGGGGCAAAGATGTGCGCGCAGTCGGGGTTGCACCTGATCCGCTACCGCCGGAGGCGCCCGTTAACCGCGTAACGCTAACTGGCACCGCCATCGGCGCGGCGCGGACTGCCATATTGGTAATAAACGGCGCAAAGAAGCGCGAAGTGCTTGAAGCGGCAATTGAGCAGGGAAGTAAGTCGGCTTATCCGGTTGGCCGCGTGCTCGACAAAATCGTCGTGCCGGTCGACATTTACTGTCTCGACGATTGAGTTAAACGCGGCGTAGCTTACCGAGTGCCGTTTTTTTGTTAAGTTTTTTGAGGTAAGGCGGGACGTCCAACTCGGAAACCCGAACTGGTATACGCGCGTCTTTGGGATTTATGACTTTATCAAAGGCAACGCCGATGCGCCCGTCGATCGCCCATGCCACATGACCGCCAACCCAGCCAATGTTCTGGATCTTAACATATATACGCTCACCACGCGACAGGCCGTTCGGCACCTCAGCCATCAACCCGCCTGCGGACAAATTGCGGATCCGCATTTCATATTCTTCTCGCGCATTTGAAAAACGTAATACGGCCTTAAGTAAAACACTGTCGCGATTCATTTTTCGCTTTGCATGGGAGAATGTATCGACGCGAATTGAGTCATCCATGTTGCAAAAACCAGCACCAAGTTAGTTTTAGAGCAGTGCTGAAGCGTGGCATGGAAAAATTGCCGACAGGTTAATGGCTGCAAATTTATGAATAATTTCTACCTTGTTATTACAGGCATAGGATAATTAGTCGTCGCGTGAAACCCGTTCCTGCCTCTCGTGACGCTCCTGAGCTTCAAGCGTCATCGTAGCAATCGGCCGGGCACGCAGGCGGGCCAAAGAAATAGGCTCGCCTGTAACTTGGCAATACCCATATTCGCCTTCGGTGATGCGGCGTAACGCGGCCTCAATCTTTGCGATAAGTTTGCGCTGGCGATCACGAGTACGAAGCTCAATACCCCAATCGGTCTCACTGGATGCACGATCGTTGAGATCTGGTTCACGCATCGGACCGTCCTGCAATTGATTCAACGTACCCTGCGCCTCAACCAATATGCTGTTTTTCCAATCGACAAGCTGCTTTTCAAAGAAGCGCAGCTGCCGTTCGTTCATAAATGGTTCGTCGACAGTCGGGACATATGATTCATCCAAATCAACGTCAGAAATTCTCATTTCGCTGGTCGCATCTTGAGGCTTGGCGCTTGGGCCCATAGTAATTTCCCCACCTCTGGCCGGTCCTCCAAAATGAAGTAACCTGCGTCTGAATCTCTCTCGCCGGCGCTATAGACTTGGGCCAAAAGCGGCACAAGGGCCAAATGTTGCGGGTTATCTTCAATTTTGCAAAAGCTGTGGAAACGATTACATGCGAACACAAGATATTTTTCATACAGTTTTCACGCATAGTTTTTTATAGTTTAGCGTCTGAAAAATTGAGATATTTTTCGATTTAAGGCAATGATGGCACTTCATATCATGGCGTTCCGGCTACCGGTCTGCGCTGTTGTCAGCATGCGTTAGGTCAGTAAATGTTGGTCCGAACATATGTTTCGTTGCGGGAGAAGGACAAGGCAAAAGGTCCGGCGTAAGCGTTGTGCAAACAAGGCGAGCGTGTTCGCCCTTTTTCATTGCGAAACGGCGGCTTGCGCGGCATAGCGTGGCGCCATGCATGACCTGAAATATATCCGCGAAAATCCACAAGACTTTGACGCTGCTTTGATCCGTAGGGGCGCTGCCCCCGTTGCTGCATCCATTCTGGCTTTGGATGAACACCGACGCGCGATCCTGACAGAAATGCAGAATGCGCAGGCCCGCAGAAACGAAGCGTCTAAAGCCATTGGCGCGGCCATGGGCAAAGGCGATACCGCCACTGCAGAGGCGTTGAAGGCAGAAGTCGCGCGGTTGAAAGATACATTGCCTTCGTTGGAAGAGCGCGAACGCGGGGCTGGCGCCGAACTCGACTCATTGGTCGCGGGACTTCCGAATTTGCCTGCTGCAGATACGCCCGATGGCGCCGATGAAACAGACAATGTCGAAATCGCACGCTGGGGTTCGCCGCGGAACTTTGACTTTGAACCACGCGACCATGCCGATGTCGGCCCTGTACTTGGCCTCGATTTTGAAACCGGCGTCGCTATTTCTGGCGCGCGTTTCACATTCATGCGGGGACAGATGGCCCGTCTCAACCGAGCGCTTGGTCAATTCATGCTCGATTACCAGACCGCACAGCGCGGCTACACAGAGTGCGCAACGCCCTATTTGGTGCGTCAGGAATCGCTATTTGGAACAGGGCAGCTGCCAAAATTTGCGGAAGACAATTTCCAGACTACCGATGGCCGCTGGCTCATTCCGACCGCCGAAGTATCGCTGACCAATAGCGTACGTGAACAGATTTTGGAGGAGAGCGCACTGCCGATCCGGTTGACCGCACTGACACCCTGTTTCCGGTCCGAGGCAGGCGCGGCGGGACGCGATACCAAAGGCCTTATCCGCCAGCATCAGTTTGAGAAAGTCGAGCTGGTCTCCATCGTCCGCCCGGAGGATAGCGCCGCTGAACATGAACGCATGGTGGAAAGCGCTGAAGGTATATTGCAAGCGCTTCAGCTACCCTATCGTAAAATGCTCCTGTGCACTGGTGACATGAGCGCCAGCGCGCGTCGGACCTACGATCTTGAGGTCTGGCTGCCCGGCCAAGGTTTGTATCGCGAGATATCAAGCTGTTCGAACTGCGGAGACTGGCAGGCGCGGCGTATGAATACGCGCTATCGGGCTGCTGAGACCAAAAGCAATGTGTTCGTCCATACGCTGAACGGCTCGGGACTTGCCGTAGGCCGCACGCTAGTCGCAGTCCTTGAAAATTATCAACAGGCGGATGGCAGTGTCATCATTCCGGATGCTTTGCTGCCTTACATGGGCGGTCTCACAAAATTGGAGGCAACAGCCTAATGCGTATATTGCTAACCAATGATGACGGGGTGAATGCGCCGGGTCTTAAGGTGTTAGAGGCGATTGCCCGCACAATTAGTGATGATGTCTGGATTGTTGCGCCCGCCGAGGAAAATTCGGGTGCCGGCCATTCCCTTACCCTTACCAAGCCTGTGCGTATTCGCCAGCATGGGGATAAGCATTATTCGGTCGCGGGCACTCCCACGGATTCCGTTATGTTGGGCATTGGGGTCATCATGAAGGATATGAAGCCTGACCTGATTTTATCCGGCGTCAACCGGGGCGCCAATTTGGGGGATGACATCACCTATTCGGGAACGGTGTCTGCCGCGATGGAAGGGGCATTGGCAGGTATCCGGTCCATCGCGCTGAGCCAGGTGTATGGTAAAGAAGGCATGGCGGATGCTGTACCCTTTTCCGCGGCGGAGGCATGGGGCGAACGCGTGCTCCGGCCGCTGCTTGATATGCCATACACGCCGCGCACATTGACCAACATCAACTTCCCCCCGCTACTGCCGCAAGATGTAAAGGGTATCAAAGTCGCGCGCCAGGGTTTCCATGATTACAGTCGAGGGTCGATTGTTAAGGGTACTGATCCACGCGGCTATGATTATTATTGGTTTGGACTGCACGGCATGTTGCACACGCCGGGTCATAACACGGACCTCGAAGTACTGGAGGATGGCTATATAGCCGTTACGCCATTGCAACTTGATTTGACGCACCATGAATCTTTAGCCACATTGAATCAAATATATAGCGGCTAGGGGAGCGATCATGCGGTTACGGTTGATGGTGATAAGTTCAACCTTTGTATTAGCCGCTTGTGTTCCCCGCGCTGGCACTGATTATCGCGTGACCTCAGAGGTAGCGCCGGCCGCAGAGAGCAATTCGCAAATTGTTGCAGAACAGGATTTGGTTATTGAGCCTCCCAGTTGGGGCGCCGCAAATGTCGTGCGCAAAGCGCGGCTGCCATTATCGTTCTGTCCATTCAAATTCGGCGACGTGCATCGCGTTTGCCGTCGACCACCCTGTCTGAAATTCTGTTATTTGGCTACGCAATGTATCTAACTGCGCGGGAAGCTGAAGTGGCAAAGGAACTTGTGACGTCGCACACGCTGCTGCTGCGATCGCAATGAATGTTGCGTTGTCCGACGGGGGGCCCCATTGCTCAGCCTCAAAACATTCGACCAGACGTTCGGCCTGAAGCAGTTCAACGATATGATGTTCGGGTTGCCCGGCGCGTGCAGCGCTCGCATGCCCCGCATTTTTTGCTATCGTCTGTATTTCTTCAAAGTCGTATCCTTTGGCAATCATACCCCAAAAGGCATGGTCCAAACCTAGGCCCTTCTCTACAAAGTAATGGATTGCATCATGTGACGTAGGCCCTTTTTTCGGAAAAACGGTTGCATCGGTTGAGCCATTATTTCGGATAATGGATACGTTATCGTTCTGAGGTCCTTTGGTGATTTTTATGATCATTGTTGTGCTTTATCGTGCGGCTTGGCCTTGTTCAATGTAGGCCATCCACACTGCCCGTGACAAGCCTGCCGAAACCCGCTATGCGGCCCGGCATCATGGCAACAGTAATAAAAGCAGCGCCCAAGGTCGGCATGGTATCGCTTGGCTGCCCCAAGGCGCTGGTCGATAGCGAACGGATTCTCACCAAGCTGCGTGCGGATGGCTATGGACTGTCGCCGGATTATGCCGGCGCCGACGTTGTCCTAGTCAACACGTGCGGTTTTCTCGATTCTGCAAAGGAAGAGAGCCTGGAAGCGATTGGTGAGGCTATCGCTGAAAATGGCCGCGTGATCGTTACCGGTTGTATGGGAAATGAAGCCGACGTTATCCGCGCGCGGTTTCCAGATGTGCTGGCGATCACTGGCGCGCATCAATATGAAGCCGTTGTATCCGCCGTCCATGAAGCAGCGCCGCCGACGCGCGGTGCGTTTGTCGATTTGGTCCCAGAAGGCGGATTAAAGCTCACGCCGCGGCATTATAGCTATCTCAAAATTTCCGAAGGCTGCAATCATAGCTGCGCCTTTTGTATAATCCCGTCGCTACGCGGAAAGCTTGCGAGCCGCCGGATAGATGCCGTGTTGCGTGAAGCGGAAAAGCTTGTGTCTGCGGGCACCAAAGAGCTTCTGGTGATCTCACAAGACACCTCTGCTTATGGCGTGGACACGCGGCATGAACCGCGCGCATGGAAGGGCCGCGAGGTGCGTGCGCATATGACCGACTTGGCGCGCGAGCTCGGTAGTTTGCGGACCAGTGATGGCATCGCACCCTGGGTTAGGCTGCATTATGTCTACCCTTATCCACATGTAGATAATGTCATTCCGCTGATGGCAGAGGGGTATTTGACGCCCTATCTGGACATTCCGTTCCAGCATGCTGCGCCCAATGTCCTGAAGGCGATGAAACGTCCTGCAAACGACGCCAAGGTGCTTGAGCGTATCCGCAACTGGCGCAGCATTGCGCCCAATATCGCGATCCGTTCAAGTTTTGTGGTCGGCTTTCCCGGCGAAACCGAAGCTGACTTTGAATATCTGCTCGATTGGCTTGATGAAGCGCAGCTTGATCGGGTGGGGGCGTTTCGCTTCGAACCTGTAGATGGGGCGCAGGCCAACAATTTGCCCAATCCAGTGCCGGAACAGGTCAAAGAAGAGCGGTTTCAACGCATCATGGCGAAAACCGCAGCGATCAGCGCGGCTAAGCTTGCCGCTAAGGTCGGACGCAGCATGCCTGTCATCATTGATGAAATTGGCGATCCTGACGAAGACAACAGCATTGGCGCCACCGGACGGTCGCAGGCTGATGCGCCCGAAATTGATGGCCATGTCTATCTGCGCGACGTCGCACCTTCATTGAAGGCCGGTGATATCGTCATGGTCAACATTGAAGATGCGGACGAACACGACCTTTTCGGGGTGGTTTCCTAACTATCTGCTTTTAGGCGGCAAGGGGAAAAAGCCCGATGTTCGCGCAACATAATCGGCATATTCGGGCCGTGTTTTCTTCATGCCTTTTTCTAGCAATGGCTTACCAGACCAGCGCGTAAGGGTGAAAGTCAGAAAGATCGGGCCAATGATGCTGATCCATCCCGGCAGTCCGGTTTCGCAGGCGATGAGCCAAATACCCCACCACGTGCAAGCGTCGCCGAAATAATTGGGGTGGCGGGTGAAGCGCCACAATCCAGTATCAAGTACCTTACCTGTATTAGCCGGGTTAGCACGAAACGCATTGAGCTGGGCATCGCCGATGGTTTCGAACAATATGCCGATGATAGCGATGGTCGCGCCAAAAAATGCAAGCGGACCCAAAACAATACGGCTACCTTCGCTTGCCCAGATACCAAGCTGCGCCGGAAGGCAGGTGATGAACAGCAATGGGGCCTGTGTCAAAAACACCGACAGAAGCGATGTCTTACTCCAACTCCAACCCTTTTTCTCCATCACGCTGCCCATGA
>CAIJLW010000090.1 GCA_903821685.1 uncultured Sphingomonadales bacterium
GACCGCGTCACGCTTCAGTAATTAGCCACCAAAACTGGCCCGCAGGCCATCGATCACAAACTGCGCAGCAAGCGCGCCCAGAAGCACGCCCAGAAGCCGGGTAATGACAGCTTCTGCATTGGCGCCCAACACGCGCATGATTGGCCCAGCGGCAAGTAACGCCAGCAGGGTAAGTGCCAATACTGCTCCCAGCGCTGCCAAAATGACGCCAGCGCGGTCAATCCCGCTATTTTGCGACATCAACAGCATGACCGAAGCGATTGAGCCCGGCCCGGCGATCATCGGCATGGCCATCGGGAAAACAGAAACATCTTCAATTTCAGGCGTATCGATAATTTTTTGCGCGCGCTCCTCTCGGCGTTCTGTCCGCTTTTCGAAGACCATGTCGATAGCGATAAGAAACAGCATGATGCCGCCCGCAATGCGGAAGCTGTTCAATTCAATATGCAGCGCGGCGAGCAATTGTTCGCCAAACAATGCGAACACCAGCAATATCCCTGACGCGACCATGACCGCGCGCAACGCCATGTTCCGCCGCTGCGCAACATTGGCACCCTTGGTCAGGCTGGCATAGATAGGCGCGCATCCCGGCGGATCGATAACGACAAAAAAGGTGATAAATGCCGAGAAAAACAGATCGATCAATTTGGTGCCGCAACCTGATTAGATATGACCGTCTCTGAAACGGTACCGTTCCATAATTTGACTTCAACGGTCCGTGCGCCGTTTGGCTGAACCACCCAAGTGTAGCTGAGCGATTGATCGCGCGCATAGCCGGTCTTCATCACTGCGCCCTCGGATGGGGCAACAAGCGATGTGGAGGCGCTGCCTTTGCAGCTTGCAACCTTGGTCTCGATCATTTCTTTAGATGCCCGTGGCGCAGTCAGGGTGTCGCCATGATACAACACCCATTTCCATTCACCGTCACCTGCCGCACTGGTTTCGACAAATTGCCACACGGTTGTGAAATAGCCGACCGAACCGTCGCCCCTTTGCCATGCGCCAGTTGTCACGCCGGTTTTGCCATCGCAGGACATGAAGGCATTAGACGGCTGCCATTTCACCGACTGGGCGGGATCTGCCTTGCCCTTCAAATGTTCAAGCGCCGATACAGGCTGCGGCACGAACATCATTGCGTCTTTGGCCGCGGTCTGGCGAAATGCCGTCCATTGCCCCTTTTCCTGCGCCAGTAGATTAAAGCCAATCTCTGCGGCGATAATCGCGCTTGGGTTCGCAATCTTTGGCTGGAAATTTCGAAATTCAGGGCTTGGTCCTGCGGCACAACCGCCCAATGCTGCAACAAAAAGAAGGGCAGGATATGCTTTCATGGCATCAAATTCCTTCAGGTGCAGACATCCCGGCACGGCGGTAAGCGGCAACCAAAGTGTTGCGCAACAAGCACGCGATAGTCATTGGCCCTACGCCACCCGGCACTGGCGTGATTGCGCCAGCACGCGCCAATGCGTCGTCAAAGGCAACATCCCCCACCAGACGGCCCTTGCTTTGGCCTGCCTCAGGCTCGAGCCGGTTAATGCCAACATCAATGACCACTGCACCCGCTTTCAACCAATCACCCGTCACCATTTCCGCGCGACCAACCGCCGCGACGACGATGTCGGCACGGCGCACGACATCGGGCAGATCCTGGGTTCGGCTGTGCGCGATAGTTACGGTGCAGTTCTCGGCCAAAAGCAATTGTGCCATCGGTTTGCCAACAATATTTGACCGTCCAATGACCACGGCGTTCTTGCCGGATAAATCCCCCAGATGGTCCTTTAACAGCATCAGGCAACCAAGCGGCGTGCAGGGAACAAACGCTTCCTCGCCCACCGCAAGCCGTCCGGCATTCACGACATGAAAGCCGTCAACATCCTTCGCCGGATCAATGGCGGCGATGACAGCCTTATCATCGATATGCGGTGGCAAGGGCAATTGTACCAATATGCCATCGACGGCGGTATCGGCATTGAGTGTTTCCACCAACGCAATCAGTTCGATTTGCGAAACCGTCGTCGGCAAGCGATGTTCGAAGCTGTTCATGCCCGCTTCGACGGTCGCTTTCTTCTTCGATCCCACATAAACTTGGCTGGCCGGATCTTCGCCCACAAGCACAACGGCAAGGCCGGGCTTGCGATCGGTAAGCGCGACGAAAGGCGCCACGGCAGAGGCAACACGCTGGCGCAAATTGGCCGCAAACGCCTTGCCATCAATGATCGCAGCGCTGCTCACATGCCCGCCGAAGAAATATCATTGGCCAGGCCCATCAAGAGCATCTGCAATATGCGTAGACCGATCAGCAGCACCATGGGCGAAAAATCGATCATGCCAGTATCGGGCATAAACCTGCGAATGGGTTTTAGAAACGGGTCAATAATGACAGACAGCGCCTGCCAAATGGACGCGACGATGTTGTTCGACAGGCTGACCACGTTAAACGAAATCAGCAAGCTCAAGATGAACTGGATGATCACAACGGTTGACAGGATCGTCATCAAATAGCCGATTATGGAAATGAGCGCGAGAAGCATGGAATTCTCCAAAAAGGTTCGCCCGAGCGATTAGCCGAGCCGAGGCGCTGTATCAACAGCATAAAACAGTGCAACGTCCAGTTTACTTGTGGATGAGCGTGCCTGCACCCTTCACGGTAAACATTTCGATAAGCATCGCGTGGCTGGTGCGGCCGTCCAATATGACGGCTGCATCAACGCCGGATTCCACGGCATCAACGCATGTCTGGATTTTGGGAATCATACCGCCGCTGATTGTGCCGTCATTCTGCAATTCGGCAATGGCGGCAGGATCAAGGTCCGTCAGCAATTCACCAGATTTGCTCAGCACGCCTGCTACATCTGTTAATAGGAACAGGCGCGAAGCGCCCAAGGCGCTTGCAATGGCGCCAGCCATGGTGTCGGCGTTAATGTTATAGGTGTGACCATCCGCACCAACGCCGATCGGTGCGATGACGGGGATCATGCCCGCGGCGCTTATGGTGTCGATGATGCTGCGATCAACCGTCGTGGGCTCGCCGACAAAGCCAAGGTCGATATTCCGTTCAATATGGCTGTCGGGGTCCTTTTGTGTGCGCTGAACCTTGGTTGCGGTGACGAACCCGCCATCCTTGCCCGAAATGCCAAGCGCCTTGCCGCCCGCAGCGTTAATCCAGCCAACAAGTTCTTTGTTGATTGCGCCAGACAGGACCATTTCGGCAATCTTTGCGGTTTCGGCATCCGTGACGCGAAGACCATCAACAAATTCGCTCTCGACGCCTAATTTTTTCAGCATTGCGCCGATCTGTGGGCCGCCACCATGGACAACCACAGGGTTAATGCCGACAGCCTTCAACAACACGACATCATCGGCGAAGTCACGCGCCAGGCTGGCGTCGCCCATCGCATGCCCGCCATATTTAACGACAAAGGTCTTGCCTGCATAACGCTGCAGATAAGGTAGCGCCTCAGTAAGGGTTTCGGCCTTAGCGAGATTGACGGGATCAATGGTCATGCGTGTTACCTACTTTGGGGTCCGTGCCGTCAAGTTTATGGCCATAGCTGACAAAGAAAGTGATGAGCAATGGCACCATGATCATGCTCAGAACGACCTTGGCAAGCATTTGGCCGAACAATAATTCCGTGATGGGGAACACGCCGTAAAAGGCAATGGTTACGAACAACAATGTATCGATAATCTGCGACAGAACCGCAGCGATAGCACCGCGCAACGCGACATATTTACCAACGGTGTTTTTCAGACGATCAAACAGATAGACGTTGAGCATTTGCGACACGCCATAAGCAACAATGCCTGCAAGCCAAATGCGCGGCGTCTGCCCCATCATGGTGTTGAACGCATCGAGATATTTGTCATCCATCTTGGGTGACGGCGGCAATGACAGTACCAGTAAAGCCAGCAATATCGACGCTATAAGCGGAATAAAGCCATATTTAACAAGTCGGTCCGCAATAACTTTCCCGTGCAAGGCTGCAATCGAGCTGGATAAGATAACAAGCAAAAGAAACGGGAAAATGCCCGCTTCGACCGCCAGCGGCCCTAAAGACACCTGCTTATTTCCAAGCACGCCGGCAATACACACCATGCCGCCGTAAATGATTGAAAACATGAAAAGCGATTTCGGGATACCCCCGCCGGTCGCGTGTGATGTGGTCTGAACAGTCATAGAAAACTGACTAGCGTCTAATTTTATTGGCGCAAGGCTAACGATGGCGCTAGGTGTCGCGGGAAGATTTTAGGGGTTAGGACTTTATGCAAATTTTGATGAGCCTAGCAGGGATGGCACTGATTTTGGCAATCGCTATTTTGCTGTCGTCCAACCGTCGCGCGATTAGATTTCGTGTGGTGGGCGCAGCCTTTGCCTTGCAGGCAAGTGTCGCCGCTTTGGTCTTGTACACCTCAACCGGAAAAGTGGTGTTGAACGCGGCGTCTTCCGGTGTATCCAATCTGCTTGGCTATTCGGCCAAAGGCACTCAGTTTATTTTTGGCCCGCTTGCCTCCCCTGAAATCGGCGGCAACAGCTTTGCAATTGCTGCTCTGCCCGTCATCATCTTTTTTGCCTCCTTAATTTCGATCCTCTATTATTTGGGCATCATGCAATATGTCATCCGCTGGATCGGGGGCGGTTTGCAAAAAATCACTGGTATTTCGAAAGTCGAAAGCCTGTGTGCAGCAGCCAATATTTTCGTGGGCCAGTCGGAATCGCCTTTGGTCATTCGCCCCTATCTCGCTGGCTTGAAGCCCGAACAATTATTCTGCGTCATGACCGTCGGCATGGCAGGCGTCGCTGGAACTATATTGGCAGCTTACGCCTCGATGGGCATTCGAATTGACTATCTGCTGGCGGCGGCATTCATGTCCGCGCCCGGCGGGATATTGATGGCCAAAATCATGATGCCCGATGTGCCCGCGGTTGCCTTGGCAGAAGGCGACCCGGCATTGGCCAACCCACATCCTGATGATGAACCTGTGATGGTGCATGACGATGGTGAGGAGAAGCCCGCAAACATCATCATGGCCGCAGCGCAAGGGGCGCAGACAGGCGTCCGACTTGCGGTGGCCGTTGGCGCCATGGTGCTTGCCTTCGTCGCTCTGGTTGCGCTCGCCAATGGTATATTGGGCGGCATTGGTGGCTGGTTCGGTTTGCCAGACTTAAGCTTTCAGCAAATTGTGGGCTATGTCTTTGCGCCGGTAATGTTCCTGATCGGCGTGCCGTGGCAGGAAGCGCTTCAGGCTGGCGGCCTATTCGGTACGAAGATCGTCCTAAACGAATTTGTGGCGTTCATTGACTTGGGCGCGTTGAAAGAATTATCGGCGCCAACCGTCGGCATCGTCACCTTTGCTTTATGTGGTTTCGCCAATTTCAGTTCAATTGCGATCCAGATGGCCGTCACCGGAAGCCTGGCACCCAACCAGCGGCCTATGATTGCCAAGCTTGGCTTAAAAGCGTTGGCCGCCGGCTCGCTCGCCAACCTGATGAGCGCTGCGCTGGCCGGGTTATTTTTGTCGCTGACCTGATTAGCTTTCGCCAGCCGCGCGTTTCAATTCATATAATAGGTCAAGTGCGGCGCGCGGGCTAAGCGCGTCGATGTCGAGGTCAGACAGCTTTTCACGTAAAGCGTCCACCTTGGCCTCGGCGGCGTCCATGGCGGCGCTGAACAAGGGGAGGTCACCAAGTCCAGCCGCAAGCCCGCCAGTTTCGGCGCGCCCTTTTTCCAGCTTGCCCAACACCGTGCTTGCGCGGGCCACAACTTGCGGCGGCAAGCCAGCAAGCTTTGCCACCGCGATGCCGTAGCTTCGGTCGGCCGGACCGTCGGCTAGCTCATGCAACAATACAAGATCACCCTTATACTCCTTCGCACGCACATGGTGCAGCGACAGCGCATTCAGGCTTTCGGACAGTCGCGTCAGCTCATGATAATGGGTAGCGAACAGGCAACGGCAGCGGTTGGTTTCATGAATGCCTTCAACCACCGCCCACGCAATGGCAAGGCCATCATAAGTTGATGTGCCGCGCCCAACTTCGTCTAATATGACAAAGCTGCGTTCCGTCGCCTGCGCCAGAATTGCTGCGGTTTCGACCATTTCGACCATGAAGGTTGACCGGCCACGTGCAAGATTGTCCGAGGCACCGACGCGGCTGAACAAGCGGTCAACTAGCCCAAGCCGCGCCGCGGTTGCCGGGACATAGCTGCCCGCCTGCGCCAATAAAACGATCAACGCATTCTGCCGCAAAAAGGTCGACTTACCGCCCATATTCGGACCGCTGACGAGCCACAAGCGTTTTCCCGGCGACAGTTTGCAGTCATTGGCGATGAAGCGGTCTCCCGACTTTGCCAACGCGCTTTCCACGACTGGGTGGCGACCACCCTGTATCTCAAGACATGGGTGCGCAACAAAGCTTGGGCGACACCAATTGCTCTCTGCTGCGCGTTCGGCAAGTGCGGCTGAAACATCAATGCGCGCCAAGGCATCGGCGCTTGCTGCAATAGGGTCGCGGCGGCTGAGTATAAGCGCGATGAGCTCCTCAAGATGCGCTGCCTCTGCTGCCAGTGCGTGGCCACCTGCCTGCGTTATCCGCAACGCTTCCTCATGTAGTTCGTGCGAGTTAAACCGCACGGCGCCTGCCATCGTCTGGCGGTGGGTAAAGCCCGTCCCAGGCGCCATCAAAGCATCACCATGCTTGGCAGGCACCTCAACAAAATAGCCAAGCACCGCATTGTGCCGGATTTTCAGCGCCGCTACACCCGTGGCATCGCGATAACGCGCCTCCAGCTGCGCAATGGCTTGCCGCCCGTCGCGACCCGCAACACGCAACACGTCCAACGCAGCATCATAGCCCTCGGCGATATAGCC
>CAIJLW010000091.1 GCA_903821685.1 uncultured Sphingomonadales bacterium
GCGCGGACGCATGAATGATGCGAAAAGCTATTCCGATCCTTTCGCGCTTGGCGAACCGATGACAGGCGGCGCAGTCGGCACCGTGACCGAGAGCAACAATGCCGAGTTCCCTGTCGGGGCCAAAGTATTGCATATGGCTGGGTGGCGCGATTCCGTAGTTTTTGGCGGTGGCAAGACGCCACCTGCTGGCATGCCCCCCGTCAAATTGCCTGACATTGGCGTACCCGACCAACATTGGCTAAGCATCATCGGAATGCCAGGCGGCACCGCATGGTTCGGTTTGCTCAAGGTTGCTGAAGCAAAACCCGGCGAAGTGATCTTTGTTTCCGCCGCTGCTGGCGCAGTTGGATCTACCGTGACCCAGATTGCGAAAGCCAAGGGAATGAAAGTCATCGGTTCTGCGGGCGGCGCAGACAAATGCGCGTGGGTGAAAGAACTCGGTGCAGACGCCGTGATTGATTACAAATCGGGCAAGGTGCTGCCGCAATTGATGGCCGCGCTTAAGGATATGGGTGAAACCGGCATTGATGTCTATTTTGACAATGTCGGCGGCGAACATTTCGACGCCGCCCTCGCAACTGCCAAGGAATGGGCGCGCTTTGCGATTTGCGGCATGATCGATGTCTACAACGACTTCAAGGCACAGCCGATGCAGTATCTGCCGATGATTATCGGCAAAAGGATAATGATCAAGGGTTTCCTTTACCCTGATTTCTACGGGCAAGTGCCAGAGTTCAATGCCGACATGGCTGGCCTCATTCAATCCGGCGCCGTCAAGGGTCGCGAAACCGTGAAAGACGGGCTGGAGAAGACACCAGAAGCCTTTATAGGCCTGTTCAGTGGGGAGAACACCGGCAAGATGCTCGTCAAGCTCTGAGCAAATTGCTGCGCAGCATTTTTGGGCGAGGTGCAGGAAATCTGCAGCCCATCACACCTGCGTAACTGCAACGTCATATACTCTAATGTTGCAATATAGACGCACAAGAAAAATTTCAAGATTTTAGCCGTTAACGGCCATGACACCCGCACGCTTCCTCGGTAGGATGTAAGAAGGGGGTCAAATAGGAGAAGCCATATGTCCCAACGAAATAAATCCATCGGCCGTGCATTGAAACTATCTTCAGCCTGCCTTGCGCTCGCCGTGCCAAGCTTGGCATTCGCGCAAGAGGCGCCTCAGGCAGAAGATACGTCGGACGAGGAAATCGTCGTTACGGCTCAAGGCCGTAGCCAGTTGCTCTCGGACGTCCCCGTCGCGATTTCAGCTGTGAGTGCAGAAACGCTGCAAAACAGTGGCGCAAATGACATTCGCCAACTCAACCAAGTTGCGCCATCGTTGCTCGTGTCCTCCACGGGGTCGGAAGCCAATGGCTCCGCCCGTATCCGCGGTATCGGCACTGTTGGCGACAACCCTGGCCTTGAAAGCTCGGTTCCCGTTTTTATCGACGGCGTCTACCGTTCGCGTTCGGGCATTGGTCTGAACGAACTTGGCGAAATTGACCGCGTCGAAGTGCAGCGCGGGCCACAAGGCACGTTGGGCGGCCGTAACTCGTCGGCCGGTCTAATCAGCATCTATTCGAAAAAGCCAAGCTTCACCTTTGGCGCCAGCGGCGAACTGACCTACGGCAATTATGACTTCATGCGCGGCGCAACTAGCGTCACTGGTCCAATTTCGGAGCAGTTGGCATTCCGCGTTGACGGCGTTTACGTAAAACGGAACGGTTTCTACCGTGACGATCAGAATGGGCATGACGTCAATAATCGTGACCGTTATTTCCTGCGTGGACAGTTGCTGTTTGAACCCACCGATGCGCTGTCGGTTCGCCTGATTGCGGATTATACCTCGCGTAAGGAAGAATGCTGCGCTGCGACCTATGTCGATGGAACAGTCAACCAGTTTATTGGCAACCTGAACACTCCAAGCGCTGTTGGCGCAGCGTCGACAGCCACATCAAACAACATCATCAACGTATTGCGTGACCTTGGCCAGCCACTGGCTGCGTTCAACCAAGGCTACGGCCGCAATATTTCGGTCAGCGCAAACCGCGTCTTCACCGGCGAAACCAAGGATTATGGCTTTTCCGGCCAGATCGATTATGATTTCGGCGGCGCAACTTTGACCTCGATTACAGCTTACCGCCAATATCGTTCAGGTCAGGCATCCGATACCGATTATGGCGAAGTCGACATCCTATACCGTGCGCCAAGCGATGATGCCTATCGTCAGTTCCACACCTTCACGCAGGAACTGCGTCTTCAGGGTGAAGCATTAGGCGGCAAGCTTGACTGGCTCGTCGGCGGCTTCTTTGCCAATGAAAAACTGACCGTTCGCGATAATCTGCGCTTCGGTAATCAGTATGGCCGCTTTGCAAATTGCCGCATTATTTCCGGTGGCGGCTTGGCATTTGCGTATAATCCAACTGCGCAGAGCTGCATCACGCCGTCGTTGCGCCCGACTGTTTCGGGCGCCTTGGGCGCTGCTGGACCACTCATCGTTTCAGCGTTTGACCGTCTGGACACTATGAATAATGTCGGAACGACCAATGATCGTTACTTCCAAAATGGAACGAACTGGGCGCTGTTCACGCACAACATCGTACACATTACTGACACCGTCAATTTGACGCTTGGCCTTCGCTACACGAAGGACAAGAAGAAGTTCGACGCGACGTTCGGTAACGACAATAGCATATGTACGGCGAACCAGGCGGCTTTGGCGTCGCTGTTGACGACCCCAGCGGCGGCAACTGCTGGTGCCGTCATAGGCCTTTCCTGTCAGGGGAACTCGACCGCTGAACTCAACGGCGTTTCGATCCGCGACGACCGCAATGAAGATCAAATCACCGGAACGGCTATCCTTTCGTGGAAGCCTATCGATGATCTTCTGCTCTACACGAGCTTTGCCCGTGGTTATAAGGCAGGCGGTTTCAACCTCGACCGTTCGGCACTGAAGTCGCCAGTTCCAACCTTTGCTTCGGTTGGCGGTGCTCAGGCGCTCGTTGGCAATCTTCAGTTTGATCCGGAATTGGTGGACAGCTATGAGCTGGGTGCAAAATTCTCAAATGGTCCGTTTGGCCTGAGCGTTTCGGCATTCCGTTCGGACTTCAGCAGCTTCCAGCTGAATACCTTCAACGGCACCGTCTTCCTCGTGCAGAACGTTAATGGTTGTGACAACCTTGTTGGTGGCCCGAATGCGGATACCGATCAGAACCTGTCCGCCGCTGGCACCAACTTCAATGCTGCTCCGAATACAACGGGCAGCTGTGCCGCCGGCGACATCACTTATGGTGTCCGTACGCAGGGTCTGGAACTTGAAGCATCGCTGACACCAGCACGCAACTTCCGCATGGCTGCTGGTTTGACCTACGCAAAGACAACCTATCGGGATGATCTGATCGGCACCAAGAACGGTGCGCCGCTCGATTCCGCGCTGCGTAAGTTGCCAGGTGACAATCTGTCCAACGCACCAGAGTTGGTTGCCACTTCAAGCGTCACATGGACGCCTGATATTGGCAGTAACGGCATGAGTGGCCTCGTATACATCGACGGTCGTATGACCAGCGATTACAATACGGGTTCTGACCTCTTCCCGCAGAAGGAACAGGACGGCTTTGCGGTATTCAACGCGCGTATCGGTCTTCGCGGTCCTGACGAAGCCTGGGGCATTGAGCTTTGGGGCCAAAATATCTTCAATCAGGATTATGCGCAGGTCGCATTCAACTCGCCATTCCAGGCGGGTCAAAGCTCGGCACCATTTGTGGATCCACAATATCCAGGTGGTCGCCAGATCTTCTCCCAGTTCCTTGCAGAACCGCGGACCTACGGCATCACACTGCGCGGCAAGTTCTAAGAACTTAGCAGCTGAAATAGAAGAGGGCCCGCAGCGATGCGGGCCCTTTTTTGTTGTTATGCTTATTGAAACAGCTGTGAAGCACGAGGACCCGCCACTCTGAACTTATATCAGGGCCTTACTTCTGCGTTGTCGAAAAATTAAGACCCTGAAGCAATTTCGGGGAGACCAATGCGAAGGGTGCCTAACTCCCGAAACCGACGCTCAAGAAGCCAGGCATTGGGCCATTCCAGCTGTCATCGCCAGGCGCCGCCGCTCCCGCAGACTGATCGGGCTTAGCCGTTTCAATGTTAGGCGCGGGGTTCTTGCGCGCGGGCTTTGCGGCGGCTTTCTCTGGCACGGGCTTTGCCTCTGGCGCATTGTTCGCA